>NZ_BBOC01000023.1:0-64480 GCF_001485335.1 Type-D symbiont of Plautia stali
TCCCTCCCTTCGCACCAATGCGATGGTATAAACAAAAAAAGACAACACAATACGATGGTGGCGGAATTGGTAGACGCGCTAGCTTCAGGTGTTAGTGTTCTTACGGACGTGAGGGTTCAAGTCCCTCCCTTCGCACCACGTTGTCTTACTTATCTGGCAGTAAAATCCCCTATTTAGAA
Source organism: Type-D symbiont of Plautia stali (assembly GCF_001485335.1). Taxonomy (NCBI): domain Bacteria; kingdom Pseudomonadati; phylum Pseudomonadota; class Gammaproteobacteria; order Enterobacterales; family Enterobacteriaceae; species Type-D symbiont of Plautia stali. Next base: position 180 of record NZ_BBOC01000023.1, read on the forward strand.
AATGAAAATATCACGCCTTTGCGTGATGTTGTCGTTTCTGCCGTTCAGCAAACGGCATTAGATGATATGGAAGTTCACCGTGATGGCAGCCGCGCCGCCCGCCAGTGCCAGACAAGAAGGCAGCAGTAAATAGTGACGTAAACGATGGTGGAACAGCATCACCACCGTGAGCAGCAGCGCAACAATCATCACCACTCGCCACTGACTAAAGCTCGGTTCCCACAACGCAAAAATCGGCAGTGCCGCGCAGGGCAGTAACACGCCCCAACCACTGTCCAGGCGCTTACCCATCATCCAGCTCACACCCCATAAGCCGCAGGCGGCCATCATCGCCATGATCATCGCGCAACCCTCAAATGATAAATATTCGTATTATCATATGACAACATTTCTCATCTTGCAGCGATTTTTTTAAGCAAAGCTACGTTGGATGACAGATTTACTGAAAAATGCTAAATTGCCGCCGATAACATTTTTAATAACACAACAATAACGTGCTCACTATCCACTTTACGGGGTTAATTCCCTCGGGTAGCGCTTTGATATTTCAGGGCTGTCACGAGTAATAATAATGAAATTACAATCTTATGATGAGTTGAAACACAGCAAATATCGGCTTTCGCTGATGCTTTTTTTGTTTTTGAATGTCGCCGTTTCGCTTTTTTGCCTGTTACCGTTTTTAGGCACAGATAGCCCGGTAAGTTCGCTGCCAGTGGGGTTAGTCGCCGCTTTTAGCCTGACATTACTGACAATCTGTTTAGTGATGCCAAAACAAAAATTACCGCTATTAAATCCTGTCGCCCTGATATTAGGTGCGCTGTGGGCCTGGCATATTAACCATAGATACCATCAGGTTTTTTATTTTGATGGCAGCTTTTTAATAATCAGTTTGTTAAGCGTGTTCTTTGTCAGTGCCATTGCGCTGAGTGATTATTTGATTGCATTCTGTTTACACATCACGCCGCCAGTATTAACGGTGCTGTTATTGGATGATGGCCAGCATTTAGTGATGATCATATTCACGATTGCCCTGCCGTTAATCGGTTTCTCATTGCACCATTTAATGCGCCGCCGCTTTGATACGTTTACGCGACGCCTGGTGAGCCAACTGTATGAGGAAAAAGAGAGTTTCAGCGATTTGAGTATGCTGGACCCGCTGACGGGCCTCTACAACCGCCGCGGACTCAAGAATCGACTGGATACCATCATGGAAAACCATGCGGGTAGTCATTATGTGTTGTTGCTGGATATCGATCACTTCAAAGCCTATAACGACAACTACGGCCATGCGATGGGCGACCAGGCCCTGGCGCGCGTCTCCGTTGCCATTCGTGATGCGGTGCGTTCCCGTGATGTGGTGACACGTTACGGTGGGGAAGAGTTTCTGGTGTTGATGACCAACGTCAATGCCTCGATTGCGATGAAACTGGCAGAGCGGATACGTCAGTACGTGGTGGATTTAGAGATCCCCCACCGCTTTAACGAAAAGGTCTCTACCCATGTCACCATCAGTGCGGGCATCGCCCCGATTTTCGCTGAAGATTTTGATCAGGCGGTGTCGAATGCAGATCGTGCACTGTACGTGGCAAAAAATCAGGGCCGAAACACTATTCTGGCGTGGGAAGATTTGCCGAAACTGAGTTCGGTGAGCAGCGAGTTACAGTAAAATCAGACATATAACGAAGCAGCGCGATTTATCGCGCTGTTTTTTTATGCGTACGAAACCCGGCGGGTTAAATGCCAACGTTACGGTGGTTGTGCTGATGACACCTTGTCCATTAATCTGGTAACGATTATCATTTGTTTCTCGATTCCCGTTATCACTCAGGACCGGCATGCCGATTATCACGCATCAGGATCATCGCTACAGCGAGCATCCCCTGATCTTTATGCAGAGCGACCGCACTTTAGCGAGCGCGCTGGAAGATCTGATGCGCGATCAACGCAGCTACATGCTGGATAACGTGAAGCTTGGACAACCCGCCCCGGCCGGAACTTTGACGCTCGCCGAATGGTCGAAACCCGTGCATTATCGCCGCCTGACCCAGCGCTACAGCGATTACCTGTATCGCAATCACCCTGATGTGCAGCAGGAAGCCAAGCCGCTGCAATCACTGTGGGCGCAGTGGTATTTTGGATTGCTGCTCTCACCACTGATGCTGATGCTACTGCAGGAACCACGGGCACTGAGCTGCGCGCCACATCTGATTCATGTTGAGTTCCATGAGAATGGTCACCCTTGCGCCTTCTGGATTGATGTGCAGGAAGACAGCGAGGCTCGCTACCTCAGCGCACAGCAGCGTATCGATCGCCTGATCCAGCAATGTCTGATACCCGCCGTCAACGGCATGACGCAGCACGGTGATATCAATGCGAAACTCATCTGGAACAACATGGGTTTCTCATTTTACTGGTTCCTGGGTGAGCTGAAAAACCAACTGCCTGAGCACGTTATTGCGCAGTTGCAACAGGCGCTGTTCTTTACCCAGACACTCTTAGATGGCAGTGACAACCCACTGTACCGCACCATGATCCCGCGCAACGGTGAAATGGAACGTCGTAGTTGCTGCCAGCGCTATCGTATTCCTGATGTTGAACGTTGTGGTAACTGCACGTTAAAAGTGGTTTAACCTCCGCGCATTCTGTTACAGATTCTCTTTTTATCTCGTTTACACTTTTCCCCCCTTATGGCAGCTTTTAGTCTCTGTTTTTGCCGGAGAAAAAATGAGCCTGGAGTCGGTACGGCACTTCTTTGCCGAACATGCACCTGATATCGATATCATCGAGATGCCAGAGAGCACCGCCACGGTAGAACTGGCCGCACGCGTTCATGGCGTGATGCCTGGGCAAATCGCCAAAACCCTGTCGTTGAAAGTGAAAGATGCCATTGTGCTGATTGTCACGCGTGGGGATGCCCGCCTCGACAACCGCAAGCTGAAAGCCGCGCTCGGTGCCAAGGCACGCATGCTCAGCGTCGATGAAGTGGTGAACTGGACCGGTCATCCGGTGGGTGGCGTTTGCCCGTTCGGATTAGAGAATCCCCTGACCGTCTATTGTGATGTGACGCTGCGCAGCTTTGAAGAAGTGTTGCCCGCTGCTGGCTCAATCCACAGCGCCGTGCGCATTTCACCGCAGCGAATGGCTGACCTCACTGCGGCGAAATGGATTGACGTCTGCGAAACGCTCTAACGTTGCTCGCGCGCCACAGCACCAGAGATTTCGATGCCGCGCGTCTCCCGTCCAAAGGCGACAAACACGCAAATCAGTACCGCCACCGTCCCTGCAACAATGGCCATCCCGAGGCCATAGTTGCCGCCGTGGGCCTCTGCAATCCGTGACTGCAAGGTCGCATTGACGGAGGCAATCAGATTACCCAGTTGATAAACAAAGCCAGGCAGCACCGCACGGGCGTTTGCCGGCACCAGCTCGGTAAGATAGGTAGGAACAACACCCCACGCGCCCTGCACCATGAATTGCATCAGGAATGCGCCGATGCCAATCATCCACGAGCCGCTTGAAAACGCCCACAATGGCAGCACCGGCAGCGCGAGGAAAGACGCCAGAATAATCGCTTTCTTGCGGCCAATACGTTCTGACAATGCGCCAAACGTGATCCCGCCGAGCATCGCCGCAATGTTGTAGCTGATAGCGATAATACTGACGGTATGGGGATCAAACTGATGCTGCACCTTCAGGAAGGTGGGATAGAGATCCTGTGTACCGTGGCTGAAGAAGTTAAAGCAGGCCATCAGCAGCACCATATAGATACATATCTTCCAGTGCTGACGAATGATTGGTAGCAGTGCCGTGCTCTCTTTTCTCTCACGCGCTGCCAACCACACCGGCGATTCCGGCACTTTGAAATAGATGAACGGCAGCAGCAGAATCGGCAACGCACCAATCAGGAACATACCTCGCCAGCCCACCGCTTCGAAAAACAGCCCAAAAATAATCGATGCCAGCAGATAACCGCAGGGATAGCCTGCCTGGAAAATACCGGACATCAAACCACGTGAGCGGTCGGGAATGGTTTCCATCGCCAGAGACGATGCCACCCCCCAGATTCCGCCCATCGCCACGCCGTAAATCACGCGGAACGCCAGGAAGGCAGAGAAATTGGGTGACCAAGCCGACAGCAGTTCGAACAGTGAAAACATCACGATATTAAGCATCAGGATCGGGCGTCGGCCATATTTCTCAGCAAGACGACCAAAAATCAATGCGCCAATCGGTCGTACCGCAAGCGTGAGCATAATGGCAATGGAAACATCGGAGACACTGGTGTTGAAATACTGGGCAAGATCGCTGAGTACAAACACCAGGATAAAGAAATCGAACGCATCCAGCGTCCAGCTGGCGAAACTGGCAAAAGCCACGTTTCGCTGGGTCGCAGTCCAGTTGAACATAGGGGTATCCTGTCTGATTGCTTCCGGTTCGTTGACCGGAATTTATTGGAACGTTATCCAGCAAATGGTTTCACTGGTTATTATTGTGTTAACCATTTGTATATAGCATGTCAGAAAGACCGGCTGCGGCGGGGAATTGTCAGGGAGTGATTCGCGGTGTAAGGAAGCGTGTCGGAGGGTGAGGATAGTGCACCGCAAGGTCGCGGTGCCTTTTATTGCACATCGTTCAGCGTTTCAACCGATTAAATGCCTGCTCGATCATCTCCAGCAGTAACGGATTATTCACGCTGTGCATCACATGCACCAACGCGCCGGTTTGCTCAGGCACGCCGATATCCAATCGCAAGGGTAAACGATAGCGCCAGCTTTTGCCCCGCGTGGCACCGGCACGCAGTTCAATATCGACATGATAATCGACCCCATCCGCCACTCGTTGATTCAGCAACCAGGCAATCACCAGCGCATCATGGATCCAACAGCCTGGCAAATGACGTGTACGAATGGAGTAGTCAATCCACGGGCGCAGCGTCTCGCGCACAAACTGCGGTAGAGGATGGTCATTGGCGGTAAGGCGGTTAAGATCCTGATGCGTCATCAGCGTTTGCGTGGTCGCATCCATCGGCACCAGGGTGATGGTGGCACCGCTGTGTAACACCTGGTGGGCCGCTTCCGGATCAAGGCCAAAATTGGTGTCTTTGATGTAATCATCCAACGCAAAGACGCCGCCCATGATGACAATCTCTGCCACCGATTCCGCCATCTGTGGGTATCGCTGCAGCGCCAGCGCCACATTGGTCAATGGGCCGATGGCTACCAGCGTAAACTCACCGGGGTTATCGCAAATCAACTGCCCCATCACGCCAGCAGCATCATTGCCATCAGCCGCAAGCACCTGGGGCTGACGCACGCCACGCCATAGTTCGCCGAGTTTTTCGTCCTGCACGCCATCAAGGCGGGCGCGCCACGGCGCCGGGTCTTCACGCAGCGCCTGCAATGCCCCCTGCACCACCGGAATATTGAGGCCAAGGCGTTGCAACAGGTCTTTAGCCACCTGCGCGCCCACGGCGCTCGGTGTATTACCGGTGACCGTCGTAATCAGCTCTACTGATAGCGAAGGTGAAGCCAACGCTAATGCCAGCGCAAGGCCGTCATCAGTGTTCGCACCTGCAATTCCATTCCCCGGATCACAATCAATAATCAGTCTTTTCATAATGTTATAAGTTTATTTTTGTTGGATAAGCTGGCAGCCGCAGGACTCACCGAGTTCGAGATAGTGAGGAAACTCTGCCAGTTGTGCGTCGCCATCCCAATTTTTCAGCATGGCAATAGCGCTGCGAGCCATTTCACGCAGCGGTTGACGTACGGTGGTCAGCGTGGGGACATGAAACGCTGATTGATCGGTCCCGTTGAAGCACACCAGCGCGACATCTTGCGGCACACGCAAACCGTGCTCAGAGAGCGCACGGATGCAGCCTATCGCCTGGCCTTCATTACTGGTAAACAGGGCGCGCGGAACACGTCCGCTGGCGACCATACGCTTGGTTGCGTCGTAACCGCCCTGCCGCGTAAAGTTGGCTGGGAAAATCAGGGTTTCATCAATCGGTAAGCCCTGTTCGGCCATCGCCCCCCGCCAGCCCTGAATACGGTCCTGGGCATTGAGCATCTCCAGCGGGCCGCTGATGATGCCAACCTGCTGATAACCGTGGCTCAGTAAATGCGCCGTGACCTGACGTGAAGCCTCTTGTTCATTGACGCGTAACATGCTGACGCCGGGGCGCGGCTCAACGCGATCCAGCATCACCAACGGTGTTCCACTGGCCTGAATCACATCAATGTAGGGATGCCGATCAACGCTGTTATAAAACAGCCCATCAACCTGACGATTTAACAATCCCTGGATCAGTTCCAGTTCGCGTTTACGATCGTCCCCGGCATCACCCAGCAACATCACGTGGCCGTGATTAAGTGACTCCTGCAACAGCATATGCGCCATCGAAGCGACAAAGGGGTTGCTGATATTCGGCACCACCAACCCAAAAGTCTTGGTGCTGCCAGAAGCCAGCGCACGCGCCACGGCATTGGGCCGATAACCGGTTTGTTTGATCGCATCCAGTACACGCTGGCGCGTCGCTTCCGCCACCGGACGTGGACCGTTATTAATGACGTAGCTCACCACCGCCACTGAGGTTCCAGCGACTTTTGCCACATCACTGCGTGTCACATTTCCGCTTGGGGATTTCGCCAAGGATCTTGCCTCTGTATCAATGCCATTGGCCGGAGCATCCGGCCAATGGCGATGTTTAACTCACAACCTCTGAGCGCTAAATAGCATCTTCCGGGAGATTCAAATCGCGCCCGCGCGTTTCGGGTGCCACAAAAGTCGTGAGGAATCCGATGCTCGCCATCGCCGAGAAGTACACGGCAATCGCCCACCAGTGACCGGTGTAAGACAACAGCGCTGCAGCCACTAAAGGTGCCGTTCCACCTGAAAGGATAGACCCTAGCTCTTTCGCTACTGCCATCTTGGTGTAACGGTGTTTGACACCAAACATCTCAACGCCCCACGCAGCCTGAACGCCAAAAATGCCCAGCGAAGCCAGTGCCATACCGACCACAATCACCGGAATCACGATGGCCGGATCATGGCTATCCATCAGACTAAAGGCGGGCCAGGCGTAGATCATCAGCAACAGGCAGAAGCTACGATAGGTAATGCGGCGACCAAAGCGGTCTGATAACCAACCGGCAAAAGGAATGATCAGGAAACCCAGCAGCGAAGCGATAAACACCGCGGTGGTCGGCACCGATTTATCGAGCATCAGCACTTTGGCGACGTAGCCCACAATAAAGCCCTGCGCCAGATATGAAGGACCGTTTTCACCGATGCGCAAACCCACCATGGTCCAAAACGCACGGCTGCGTTGCCAGAAGCTGCGGGTATCAATCTCGGAAGCAGCCTGTTGCAAGGTGGCATTACGCTCGGCCTGCAATTCCGCCTGCTGGCGTTCAAAGACCGGGGTTTCACGCAGGTGACGACGAAGCCACAGCGCGACCACCGCGATCAGCACACTGCTGAGGAACGGGATGCGCCAGCCCCAGGCGAGCAGGCTTTCTTTATCCATCTGAATCACCGCCAGCCACACCAGTGAGGCGATCAGCGTGCCGCTGTTGGAGCCGAGGGCAATAACAGAGGAGACCAGGCCACGACGCTCAACCGGTGCATATTCACCTAACATCACGGTGCCGCCTGAAAGCTCAGCCCCTGCGCCAAGGCCTTGTGTAAAGCGCAGCAACACCAGACAAGCAGGCGCCCACACGCCAATGGTGGCGTAGGAAGGAATCAGACCAATTAAAGTGGTGGAAGCCCCCATCAGGATGATGGTGGCGATCATGACGGTTTTTCGGCCTTTGCGATCGCCTATCCAACCAAACAGCAGCGCACCTATTGGGCGGGCAATAAAGCCGACCGACCAGGTAGCAAAGCTGGACAGCAACGCCATTGTCGGGGTGGCATTGGGGAAGAACACATCGCCAAAAATGATACCGGCAGCCAGACCATAGAGCGCGAAATCCGCATATTCCATGGCAGTGCCCAGCCAACATGAGAAGGTAGCGCGCCAGAAATCTTTGCGGCCAGAGGGGGTTTCCAACCGCGCATCGGCAGCTGAAGTGGAGGTCAGTGAAGTTTGTTGCGAAACGGATTGATGTACCGTCATAACCCTTTCCCTGAAATAGGTGAAAACAGCAAACGCCCTTCCGTGGGTCGATTCCCTTGCAACAAGCGGAACACCCCGGTGACGACGTTCAGTAGGCAAACCTGGATGAAAGTCAAAGAATTCCCCTGGTGTTGGAATTCGCTTATTCGCCTGTTCTCGCCGATGTGATTTTCATCGATCGCATTAGTAAGGCAAATGTAACTGGGTCATCTCAAGGCCAACTTCGTCTCTGGCACCGTGAGCTATCACTGTGGATACAGTCTATCTACGCGCGTAGATAAATCAAGTGATAAAAGTAAAAACAATTAATTTATCTTTACTATAGCTTGGGATAAAAAGACAAAAATGGCGTCAATTCATGACATTACATCTCACGCGCCTGAATCATCATTCGTCAAACCGCATGTTATTAACGATGAATGCTTATCATTGGCAGAGTGGCATCTGATCTTTCATCGCGGTTTTTTTCGCACAATACAGTTAAGCTTTGATGACAATTGCGAATTAATCTTAAAACGAGCTTACTCTCGCGGTTGAGTTGATGCCTGCATTACACTGGATAAAAATCAATCAGGACGCTTATGACTATCATCCTTATGCGACACGGCAAACCTGACCATCCGGTGAGCGGACGCTTCTCTGCGCGAGCGTTGGCAGACTGGTGCGAGGGGTATGATCTGGCTGATATTTGTGACACGCCCCCGGCTCGCAGCAGGGCGATTGCGCATCTAGCCAGCGTGATTGCCTCCAGCCCGCTGCCGCGCGCGCGCTCATCCTTAGCACGTCTCGGTTTGCAACCGCATGCCGTGGATGACATTTTCAGCGAAGTGGCGATGCCCCTGCTGCCGTTTGAGCGCCTGCATCTGCCTCTGACGGTCTGGCTGGCACTGTTGCGCCTGTTATGGCTGTGTGGTTATGCCGGGCATGTGGAATCGGTTAAACACGCGCGAGAACGCGCGCGTCAGGCCGCAGACAAGTTGGTCACGCTGTCCAAACAGGGCACCGTTTTGTTAGTCGGCCATGGCATCATGAACAAATTGATTGCACGTGAGTTACGTAAGCGCGGCTGGCAAGCTGAGAAACATGCCAGCAGCCGCCACTGGAGCAGCGCGATTTACCACCGCCCATTCATTTAAGCTGGAAATAACTCAATATTTCACACCCTTTCCCCGCCGTCGGTGTAGCAATCACCTTCATCTGCTGCAAATCAATCACGCTCAACGAACCATCACCTTCATTGGCGATCAACAGCGTACGGTTGTCTGAGCTGAAACAGCCATCCATGGGTTTATTGCCGACCGGAATGTCACCGAGCGGATTGAGCAGATCGTCAAACAGCGTCACCAACGGCTCTTGATCGCCAATCGCCACTAAGCGTTCACCGTTGGCACTAAAACGCACCACCTGACAGGGTCGCTGATGGCCTGACAATCTAATGCGCTGACGAATACGATGACTTTGGCGATCGACCACATACAACAACGGCGCATCTGCGGCGCTCGCGACTAAATAGGGGTGCTTTGGTGAAGCGGCAATACCCGCGATGGGGCCGGGCATTAAAATATTATCAATGATGCGCCCTTCTGCCTCACACAGATCCACCACCGTGATGCTCGCGTCTTCCTCGTTCTCAGTAAACAACTTGCGCCCGCTGGGAGACAACGTCAGCCGATGGGCATTGTGTGAAGGCAGGGTGATCACTTTCTTGACTTTGTCGGTTAAAGGATCGATAACGGCCACGGCCGCACTATTTTCACAACAGAGATACACTTTGCCATCACGCCCCAGTTGACCACTGTGGGGGGACTGCAAAGGCGATAAATCGATAAAACCGCTGATCTGGCGCTGGCGTAAATTGATCACAGCCACTTTATGGCCCGGATGCGGGTTGTCACCGTGAATGCCATCGCCATAGATCGGCACATAGGCCTTCTCCTGTTCGGGTAGCATCAACAGCTCATGCGGACGCGGCGGAAACGCATTCAACTCCTGCTGCACAGCATAGGTATCGGGATCGAGAAACAGGACACGATTCCCCTGTTTATCCACCGCCAGTAACCCACGGGTGTATGACTGCATAATGCCTCCTTTGTTTTTACCCTCTGGTGTAAGCGTAGCTAATCGGCATCAACGAGGGGCAAATCCCTGCCAGGCCAGTAGAAAATGTAGCCGCCTTAACCGATCTGATCAGCGGCTACTTTTAATCCAGGCCGCAGCTATCGCCATGCGTACGTTATTTTATTAGGAATAGTCCTAATGATGATTAATTAAAGAATCAGCAATCAACGCACTTATTTATCGAAAATTTTATGCTTAACGGATCCTTCATTTTCCGGTTTATCTGAAAGCAAAAAAAAGTAATAGCCTCTAAGGCCAGAATGTTTTATTAAGCTGAGGTGAGTACTTTTTACACACAGCCGTGAGGAAACATAAGAGCGCTTAAGCCGCCAGCATCAGGGAATCCTTGCCACCATAACCACAATAATTAGGTGCATCATGAAAACAAAACGTCTCCAGCCAGCGCTTGCGCTCTGGCATAACTGGAAAAAAATCGCCTTTACCAGCCAGACCTTACTACAGAAAAAACAGCATACTGCGCTCTGCGCGCCGGAGTACGATCCCAGCGAAGAGGACAATATCGTGTTGTTTTCTGGCGAGAAAGCCTTGCCGGAAATCCCGAAAAAAGTCTGGATGTATTGGGATGATGAGTATTTACCGAAATCAATGATGTTAAATATTCAAAAATTACGAAAAGATAATCCCGATCACGATATTTATTTATTAAATCGTTTAACAGTAAAAGAAGTGTTACCTGATTTTATTTTCACCTCAACGCAATTAAGCAAACAGCAGAAAAGCGAAGTCATTCGTCTGGAGCTGTTATTACGCTACGGCGGCATTGCCATTGATTGCAGCACACTGTTATTTGAAGATCTCTCATGGGTGCATCGTGCACATCAAGAGCGCCGTATGGATGTGATTGGTTACTATCGCGAAATTTCCACCGTCAACTATCTGGCTCCGGTGATTGAAAACTGGTTCCTCGCTGCTGCACCTAACAATCCGTTTATTCGCGAATGGCAGAAGCAGTACGCACCAATCAAGAACCTTGGCGAGCAAAACTACTTCAACGAACTCGCAAAGCGCGATGACTATGCGTTGCTGACACAAAAAATTGAGCAGCCCCAACAGCAGCTGGGTTCACTGGCGCAACAAGCCGCCATGCGCGAATATCGTCGCGTGAACCTCTATCTGCGTAAATGTGAAGCCAACGCCTATTATTATCAACGCCTGAGCGGCTGGAAAAGTGAAGCCTTCGTCCATGCGGTGCTATTCAACCAACGCCCAATGACACCGCCTCCGGTGATCAAATTGAGCGGCAATGAGCAACTGCATCTCGACTTTAACCTGCGCTTAGGTAATTACAACCGCAGTAGTTTGTTAGGTGAGATGATGCAACCGCAGGCCACTGTTGCACTGGCTTCAGCCATCAACAAAGCGCGCGCGTAGCCAATGGACAAAGGTGGTGACCGCCCGTGGCACTTGTGCGGCATACGGGCGCACCACCCATAAGCGATCGGCGAAAGCATCCACCGTTTGCCACTGCGGCAGAACGTGTGAAAGCGTCCCTGCGGATAACGCGGCGGTCGCGCTGAAATCCGGCAGCATGGCGATACCGAGCCCTTGCAGCGCGGCATCGCGAATCGACTCGCTATTATTGGTGGCAAAATTCCCCTGAATCTTCACCTGTACGGTCTCGCTTCCCCCGTTAAAAGGACGGAAACGCCACTGCGGTGATTCCAGCCCGCGCGGATAGTACAAACAGTTATGCTGCTGGAGTGCCTCGGGTGTCTGAGGTACGCCATTTTGTGCCAGATAAGCGGGCGAGGCCACCAGCAAAGCTTTCGTCTCACACAGCGGCAAAGCCACATGGGTTTCCGGCAATGTCTGGCTGTGACGAATCGCCAGGTCAAACCCTTCACTGCCGAGCGAGACCAAACGATCGGTCACGTCCAGTTGCAGGCGTACCTGAGGATATTCTCTGAGGAAATCGCCGATAATCGGCACCAACTGCTGGCGGGCAAACGCCACGGGCGCACTCACTCGCACCATACCCCTTACCGGCCCGGCTTCATCACGCACGCTGAAAAAGCTTTGTGCAATGCGCGCAAAAGGGTCACGCAATTCATCCACCAGTTTTTCACCGGCTGAGGTCAACCGCACGCTACGCGTGGTGCGCTGCACCAGCGAAACGCCCGCCATCTCTTCCAGCTCTTTAATTTTTTGACTCATGGCTGCTTTGCTGACGTCTAATCGTTCAGCTGCACGAGTAAAACTGCCCAACTCGGCTAATACGGTGAGCCAATGTAAATGCACCCAGAGGGCATCAGTTTTGATTTCTTTCATCGGGATTGTTCAAAATAATAAATAATCATTTCAACCAGCACGCTTTTTCTTTCCTGCAGCAAGCGGCAGCATAGAGCCACATCCTACTCTTATCTTGTGAGCAAAAACGAGGGTTTATTTATGCCGTTATTGACATTTGACATCATTCAGGGCCGTTCAGAATCAGAGATCCGCACCTTACTCGACGCCGCGCATCGCGCCGTGCTGACAGCGTTTAAAGTGCCCGCGCGCGACCGCTATCAGATTGTTCATGAAAACAAAAGCTACCAAATGGTATTCCAGGACACCGGCCTGGGATTTGAACGCACCGATAACCTGGTGATGGTACGGGTTTATACCAGCCCGAGAAGTGAAGAACAGAAATCGTTGTTCATGGCAGAGTTAGCACGCGAGCTTTTAGAAAATTGTGGCGTAAAGGGCACCGATCTGATGATTAGTTTTATCACCAACAGCAAAGGCGACTGGAGCTTCGCTGACGGTGAAGCGCAGTATCTGACTGGCAAACTCTAATCTCCCCTCCCTTCCCTCGCTGGCAGCCTCGGTGACGTTGCTGCCAGGTAAAACCATAGTCAGCCTAAACCCGCATTAAACGAATCGGAATGCGCCGCACAAATCTGTTTGGTTATGTTGCAGCCCTGTGACAGCCTGGATAAATTGACGCATAACCCCCAAAGAGGGCCGTGGGCGCAAGGATTGCGTCACTCTTCAATGTGAGGATCTGATCTTGTCCGAGATAGTTTCGGTTGTTCTCTTTTTGGCTGCAATCGCCGTTTACTCCTACAAAGCCGGACGAAATAAATTCTGGTTTATCCTGATCTTGCTGTTGTTAACACTGTTTATCGTGCTCAACGCCACGCTGTATGCCAGCAATTATTTCACTGGCGACGGCATTACCGATGCAGTGCTTTACACCTTAACCAACAGTTTGACCGGAGCAGGTATCAGCAAATATGTGGTGCCCGCCATTGGATTAATCATTGGCCTGTTCCTGCTATTTTGCCTGCTTTCCTGGCTGCTGCGCCGCCGAAAACGGCCGCATCATTTGGGTTGGAGTCTACTGGCCATTGCCTGTGCCGCCGGTTCAGTGCAAACCACACCTGCTTTTCGTCAGGTGAAGGATCTTATTGCCTCGCATACGCAGCAGGCAGACACTGACTTCGATGATTATTATAAAACGCCCAAAAAAGTCATCGCCGAGCCCAAGCTCAACCTGGTGTATATCTACGGTGAAAGCCTCGAACGTACCTACTTTGATCAGCAGGCCTTCCCTGGCCTGGCACCTGAGCTCAGTCGTGAGAAAGATCAGAGCATCGACTTCAGTGAGACCGAGCAGCTTCCTGGTACGGATTACACCATTGCCGGTATGGTCGCTTCACAATGTGGCATTCCGTTGTTTGCGCCTTTTGATGGTAATGCGTCGGCTTCGCTCTCCAGCTTTTATCCACAGAATATCTGTCTGGGTGACATCCTGAAGAACTCCGGTTATGAAAACTGGTTTATTCAAGGAGCCGACCTGCGCTTCGCCGGAAAAGATACCTTCCTGAAATCTCACGGGTTCTCCCCCGCGAATATGTATGGTTCGCAGGAGCTGCAAAGCCGCGTGGCCGATCCCAGTTATCGCAACAACTGGGGCTACTACGATGACACAGTGATGGACGAAGTGTTCGAGAAGTATCAGGAGCTGTCACGTCAGCAGAAGCGCTTTGCTCTGTTTACACTCACGGTGGATACCCATCATCCCGATGGTTTTATCTCTCGTAGCTGTCAACGAAAAAGCTACAGCTATGACGGCAAACCAAACCAATCCTTTAGCGCAGTGGCGTGTTCGCAGGAGCATGTCGCGCGTTTGATCGAGCGTATCAAAGCCTCACCCTGGTTTAAAAATACCATCATCGTCGTGAGCTCCGATCATCTGGCGATGAACAACACCGCGCACCAATACCTGATTAAACAGCCACGCCGTGACCTGTTTATGGTTATCCGAGGCGATCAACCTCAGGCAGAAGTGTTAACGGGCAAACGCAGCACCCTGGATAATGGCGCCACGGTTCTGGATATCCTGGGCGGTGATAATGCCATTGGTCTGGGCCGCAGTGGGTTATCTTCAACCTCTCTGTCGACCCAATTCCAGGACATGACACAGAAGGTCACTGCGTGGAAAGCTGACATCATTCAGTTGTGGAATTTCCCGAAAAAACTGGATGCCTTTACCATCGATCAGCAAAAAAACACCTTCAGTTTCTCCGGTTCAACCTTCAAATTGCCGATTCTGTTTCGCGTGGGCAGCGATCGTGTTGAGCCGCTGCCCGAGGGGGAATATTCGGCACCTCTGCGTTTCCAGCTGGCCGATTTCACCTCTTCCGATAAATTCGTCTGGGTCGATCGCTGCTTTAAAATGGCCCGTTTGTGGCAACCAGATTTAGCGCTGTCTACCGACCTCTGCCTTGCGATGGGTCAGATGGGTGCGCATCCCACCGTCACGCGCATAGATAAACCGCTGTGGAAGGGCAAAGCCAGTTTCCCGAAAGCCGAAGTCAGTGCTGCGACCTATCAACTTAATGAACAGCAGATACGCATTGAGGACAATGCCATTCGCTACCAGGCAGACAGTTTCTTACTAACCGTACCGGGCGCACCTGAGGGCGTGAAGAGCTTTAAAGGGATATCACGTCCTGAGAGCTGGGGGCGCTGGTCTAACGCCAATCTGGCACCGGAGGTTAACATCGAATATGTCGATCCCCTGCCGGCACGATTTGATGTGGTGATCACCGCTCGTGCTTTCGGTCCGAACGCGCATCGTCCCATCCCGGTACGCGTCGGTGATGAGGAGCAGCAGCTTAATCTGGGTGATGATTTCTCCACCACCACGCTGCATTTCAACAATCCTAACGGAAGCCGCAATTTGGTTATTACGCCACCCGAACCACAACTCTCCAATGAGGGCAATATCACCGGGCAGGACCCGCGCAAATTGGGTATCGGCATGGTGGATATAAAAATCGTCCCAACGCTGTAGCACTATAAAATATTATGTCACTCTTACCACTGGGGTGACATAATATTTCCAACGGTCACATATTATATATTTTGGATCTTTTAAGTGCAGCCTGCACACTCCACGAAATCATCATTACCCTATATTCCTCTCGCATCGATGTAACGCATGCAATAACTATGCTTTTAACCCCGCATAGACTCTCAATTTGGTTTGTAATTAATTGCCCCAATGAACTATGACGTATTAAAACTTATTCTGGCACGCAACATGCTTATAAACCCTTGAGCGAATATATAAATCAATCAAATGACCAGATCGCAGAGGTAATTTATGGCATCGAGCGGATTAAAACAAAAATTGGGGCTAGTCGATTTATCCTTGTTAGGCATAGGATCGATGATTGGTTCCGGGTGGCTGTATGCGGCATTAAATAGCTCAGGCTACGCGGGAAGCAATACTGGCTGGGCCTGGGTATTAGGTGCAGTGATAGTGCTGTTAATCGGGCTGGTCTATGCTGAGCTCTCCTCCGCCATTCCCCGTGCCGGGGGCTTTGTGCGTTATCCCAATTACTCGCACGGTAATATAGTGGGCTTTGTGATTGGCGTTAGCTCATTACTGGCGTATACCAGCACGGCGGGGGTCGAAGTTGAAGCCGTGCGTCAGTACGCGCTTTATTGGTGGCCAGCGTTAGGCCACAGTGATGGCAGCCCGACCGGGCTCGGTTTTGCCGTGCAAATTGGTTTGTTAGTGGCCTTCTTTTTACTCAATTACTGGAGTGTCAGTTTCTTTGGCCGTGTGAATACCATTATCACCACGTTTAAATTTATCGTCCCTCTGTTAACCATTATCACCCTGCTGCTCTATTTCCACGCTCCTAACCTTTCCGTGCCTCCCGCACCTCCCGGCGGCGCACATGGTGTTTTCTCTTCTTTAACCGGGGCGGGAATTGTTTTTGCCTATCTCGGCTTTCGTCAGGCCGTTGATTTCGCCAGTGAGGCGAAAAATCCCCAACGCAATGTCCCCTTAGCGATTGGCATTGCGATTGTGGTGAGCTTTGTGATCTATCTGGCGTTGCAGTATGCCTTTATGGGTGCAGTGCCGACAGACGTGCTTAATCAACATGGATGGGCAGGCTTGAAGCAGGTATTCCAGTCTCCTTATGCAGATTTAGCGCGCAGTCTGGGGTTAACCTGGCTTATCAACTTAATACTGATCGATGCGGTCATCTCGCCTGCTGGCACCGGCAATATTTATCTGGCTGGCGCTGCGCGCGTGCTCTTTGCGTGGGCACGTAATGGCCATCTGTTTAAGGTGTTTGGCAAAGTGGATGCTAAGTCTGGCGTGCCGCGTGGTGCGTTATGGTTATCACTACTGTTGGCTATCGTCTGGACATTACCTTCGGAATTTCAGGTCTGGGGAGGTTTAATTGGCGCAGTGACCTCAGCCACCGTCTTCACCTATATGCCTGGCCCAATTACGCTTGGTGCTTTTAGAAATCACCTTCCAGGGCTTAAGCGTCCCTTCCACTTGCCAGTTGCCGCTGTTTTGAGCCCGCTGGCATTTGTCGCCAGTACTCTGCTGATTTACTGGAGTGGCTGGTCAGTGAATGAAATTCTGGTGCCAATTTTAATGGTGGCATGGATTGTCTATGCGATTTTTGGCAAGAAGAACAATGAATTTCAGCAAGACCTCCATTGCGCCTGGTGGCTGTTGGCCTACTACATTGCGATCCTGGTCATTTCGATGCTGGGCAGCTACGGCGGCAGCGGCATAATCAGTTCACCCTTGGATATGATCCTGACGATCGTAGCTGCTCTGGTGTGTTACTTCTGGGGGGTTAAGGCCAGTTTACCTAAACCTGATATCAGTGATGACGAGGAAGACACTCCCACTTCCGACCGTTCTTTGAGTAAAAAATACGCCGCCAATTAACCTCTCAAGCCTGCTTATTTAAGCAGGCTTTTTCTTATACGAAAAACCGTTACCCTTTGTACTAATTGATTTTTTTCGAGGCATCGCGCAAAATAACAACGATTGCATAGGTAAACTATCACCTGTCGGATAGTCTTCCTTTTATTGAGGAAGATGACAGGAGTACACGGATGACACTCGCTATGATGAATACGCACAAAGCCTACAAATCTCTGCAACAGGCCGGTATTGAAGACAGGCAAGCAGAAGCCTTGGTTGAAATATTTGCGGAGATGCAGCAAGAAAATGCCTTAACTAAGTCTGACCTGTCTCAGGCGATGGGGAGTTTGGTGCGCGCCCAGAGTGACACCAATCATCGTATCGATAAGCTGGATATTCGCATTGCGCAATTTGAAAAGGAGGTGCGTTTACAGTTTCAGGGCATAGACCAACGCTTTGATGCTAATGATAAAGTGATTTTAAGTTTCAGGGAAAGATTCGATAAAATCGATGCCGAATTCGTCAAAATCTACGATAAATTTGACAAGATTGATGTGGAATTCTTCAAGATCAATGAGAGATTCGTTAAGATTGACGAAAAATTCGCGAAGATTGATGAGAAATTCGAGAAAATCGACGAGAAATTCGCGAAAATTGACGAGAAATTCGCGAAGATTGATGAGAAATTCGCGAAGATCGACGAGAGATTTGACAGGATCGATGAGAAGTTCGATAAGATCGATGAAAAGTTCGCTAAGATTGACGAAAAATTCGAGCAAATAGACCTTAAATTTATAAAAATGGACGCCAGGATCAGCGACTTAGATCAGCGAATGCAAATAGGCTTTGCGGAATTGAAGCGAGACAACATTTGGATCCGCCGACTGCTACTCGGGATGACCACCGCAACAGTACTCGCCGCCGCCAAATACATTTTTGTCGGTTAGCCGGGCCTGATGCCCGGCACGATCATCATCTTACACGCAGTGTCTCAAGCCTGGTGCGCTGCGTTCCATCCTCACTGAAATTCTCCACCGCCAGCCAGCGCTCAAATGCCTGTTTCAATTCCGGCCATTCACCATCAATGATCGAGAACCAGCAGGTATCACGGCTGCGGCCTTTATACACAATTGCCTGACGGAAAATACCTTCAAACTGGAAGCCCAGGCGTAATGCTGCCTTGCGTGAAGGCTGATTACAGCTGTCACATTTCCATTCGTAGCGGCGATAACCCAATTGATCGAACACATAACGCATCAACAGATAGTGCGCCTCTGTCGCCATACAGGTTTGCTTGAGCAGCGGTGAAAAAGCCACATGCCCCACTTCAACCGACCCGTGCGCCGGGTCAATACGCATCAGTGCCAGAGTTCCCACCGCTCGCTGACTGCGCAAGTCAATCACCGCGAAATGCATCGGGTCACGGCCCTGTTCAATTTTTTGTGCATACGCGAGATAAGCCTCTTCATCCGGGAAAGGCTCTGCAAACATATAGGTCCAGTCGCGCCCATCAGCAGCTTGCGCGTAAGCATTGTAGAGATCGCGCCCATGACGTTCAGCATTTAACGGCTCAAGGCGGCAATAATGGCCGGTGAAAATTTCGTAAGAGGGCCAACTGCGCGGTTGCCATGCTGTCAGTGGCGCGCCAACGGGTTGCCCGTAAGCATTAGTGTATTGCGTCATTGCTCAATTCCCTTGTCAGTGAAAGCCTGTTGCACAGCGTGCCAGTTAGCTGGCATGTTAAAAAGCACCACATTCGATGAAATTTATGGGTCCACGTGATGACCATGAACGAGAGTGAACTGCATCAACTCTTATTGGCTCCGCTGGAAATTAACAGCGAGCTAACGCTCCAACAGCAGTTGTTTAAGCGCATCAAGCAGGCCATTCTGATCGGCGCGCTCCCTGCTGGCACGCGTTTACCTTCGACCCGCCAATTAGCGGGCGATCTCAAGGTGTCACGTAACACCGTGACCGGGGTGTGGGCGCAGTTACAGGCTGAAGGATTTTTGCTCAGCGATCGCCAGGGCAGCCGCATCAGCGCTATCGCTCAACTTCCCTCTTCTCCATACGATGAAGTTGATGCCAGCAATATCACGCTGTCCCCCAGAGTCGCTCAGTTGCGTTCGACCCATCGCATTTTGAGCCAGGAGATGGCTCTGCGGCCTGGCATCCCAGCGCTGGCGCACTTTCCGCTGGCACAGTGGCGGCGAGCACTCAATCATGTAATGCAGCATCAACCCCAGCCATTGCTGGGCTATGGCGATCCGCTCGGTGAACACACGCTGCGTGAAGCGTTGGCACAGCACCTGGCACTGGCGCGTGGGGTGCGCTGTACGCCCGAACAGATCGTCATTACCGATGGCGCACAGCAAGCGCTCACATTATGCGTGGCGTTGCTCAGCCAGCGCGGCGATATCGGTTGGGTGGAAGAGCCGGGCTACCGTGGGGCTAAAGCCGCCATGCACTTGGGTGACATGCGTATCAAACCCATCGCAGTGGATGAGCAAGGACTGGCACCGCAAGCCAGTGACTGGCAACAACGCCCACCGACGTTGATTTACACCACCCCCACCCATCAATACCCCACTGGCGTAGTGATGAGCGCCCCTCGTCGCCTGGCACTGCTGGCCGCCGCTCGACAACATCAGTCATGGATCATAGAAGATGACTACGACAGTGATTTTCGTTACAGCGGCGAACCGATTGCTGCGATGCAAGGCATGATGCAGCCCACGCCGGTGATTTACGTGGGATCGTTCAGCAAGACGCTGTTTCCATCACTGCGTATCGGTTTTATGGTGCTTCCTCCTCAATTACTGCCTCAGTTACGCCCGGCTTTGCATGAATTACTGCGCGGGGGAAACCGCCTCGAACAGCAAGCGCTGGCCCTGTTCCTCCGTAATGGGGATTTCAATCGCCATCTCAGCAAAATGCGCCGTCTTTATCGCCAGCGCCAGGCCAGCTTACGTAGCGCACTACAGCAGGTCTTTGGGGCACAGGTTCCGCTATTGGGTGGTGAATGCGGTATGCATCTGGTGTTGCGTCTGTCTGAAGATCAACAGGACCGCGAACTGGTGGATAGATTGATATCCCATGGTTACGCACCTGGCGCACTATCAGGATTTTATTGGGGAGAGGAAAAACAGCAGGGATTGGTGCTGGGTTATGGCAACACCAGCACGAGCCAGATTATGGCTGGCGTTGCACATATCGCACAGTGTATATCCGGATAATCGCGGCAGCATCATGGCCGCCGCGCAAAGGGATTACCCTTTAAAGAAGATATCGCCAGACTTGCCCATCACAATCTTGCCGCTATCGTCGGTGATCAGGATGTAGTTGGCATTGATATAAGCCCAGTGAGTCCCTGGCTGCGGTGCTGGCAGATGGCGTGGTTGCCACTCGACAATGGTGTACTGCTTTTTACGGTACTCATCCGGCACCATATCACCGACCTTGTACTCTTTGTAGTCGATCACAATAGTATGCAGGTCGTAGTTATTTTGGCCTGCTGGCGCATCTTGCATGCCATTTTGTGACGGGCGAATCGGTGCAACATCACCAGAGGACTCAGCCGGCTCATTGCTGGCAGGTGCATCTGCGGCCGGGGTCTGGGTTTGTGCATCAGGTGCCACCTGCTGAACTTGTGGTGGCGGTGGTACGTTATCCGTTTGCTCGCCTTCAGCCAGCGCGGCTGGGGTCAGGCTCAAAGCGCCCAGAAAAATTCCTGCAGAAAGAAAGGTGACGTGTGTCCTGCGCATTGGTGATTTCCACTCTGGTTAATTATTAACTGTCCAATTTAGTGACAAGTGCAGCACGCAGAAGGTTCCCTCCACGCGCTGTGCGCGTCAAATATTGCTGCACAGCATACCTCAGCGCGAGCATTTTTTGACGCAGCAAAATTGCAAGCAACCGTGTTCAGGGTTCGGCGTGTTTTTTCTGCGCCAGATCCATCAGCAAGGCGATACCCAAATAGTTGCTCCAGTTAAATGCATTCTGCAGCACGACGATGGCATTACCATTTTGCTTATCAAAGCCAATAAAGCTGGCGTATCCGCCGATATAGCCCACTTGATAGGTAATTTTCTCATGGCCGTAAGTATCGGTTACCCAGGCAATATTCTGTGACTGATTGCCGTGTTGCTCATAACCGCGATTCACCTGAGCAAAAGCCGCGTTAATCGGCGCATTCGCATCATCGTGCAGATGCGCATCCAGATAGCGGATCAGATCACGTGCGTTGCTGTAGAGACTCGCGGCGGCCACCATATTATTACTGAACGCCCAATCCGGCGTCAGATCGCCACGCGGAATGAACTTAGGCTGATCGCCTGCATGCCCCAAGGCGCGCCATGGATAGCCAGATAAGGTTTGTGGGTGGAAACTGCTGCTGGTCATGCCCAGTGGCTGGAACAGATTGCGTTGCGCCAGCGTCTCGATATCCTGGTGCAATCGATACTTGAGAATGTAACCGAGGAGCGCGTAACCCAGATTGGAGTATTGCGCGGCAGGTTTTGCGGGGGCATTAAAATCAGCCAGATAACTTAGCACCGCATCGCTATCGAGATTGCCGTAAAAATTCTCACCGCTGCGTAGATAAGCCATAAACTTCATGAACATCGGCAGATCCATATCCTGCCGCGGCAAGCCGGAGGTATGCGTCACCAGTTGCAGCAGGGTGATACGTTTGGCATCGGCACTGAGCGGCACACCTGGCGGTAACAGTGTGGCGAGGGTGTCATTCCAGTGCAGTTCACCGCGATCCACCAGTTCAATGATCACCTCAGCCGTCATGCCTTTGCTGAGTGAACCGAGCGCAAACAGCGTATCCGGCGTAATCGGATAACGGTGCACGGCATCGGTGACGCCAAAGCTATAAAATTTCGGCGCGTGGCGTTCATGGATTATCGCAATGCTGATGCCAGACACCTGCTTTTGCTGCATGTAATGCTGCACAATGTCATCGACGTTTTCATTGAAGGTGGCATGCGTGAGATAGACTTTATCGCCAACCGGCGCTGAAGTTTGCGATAGCGTGCCACAGGCGCTCAACAGCAAACTGCAGCACAACAGCAGCGAGCGCGACATAATGCGGCGCATCACCGATAATTCCTGGTGAAAGTTTTCATAGCAGTTGATTTATATATTGTTTTTATTTTTAGCAAAACGTGCGATGGGTGTTTGTGGCGAAATATAACACAGAAGAGGCTATCCGCCACCTGCCAGAATCAGGTGGCGGAAGGGGATTATTGATTAACCGGAATAACCGAACCGCGATAATGCTGGTTGATAAATTCAGCCGTTTGCTTTGACTCCAGATCTTTCGCTAATTCGAGAATGCGCGGGTCATGAGCCAGCTTTGGCGTGGTGACCAGCACATTCGCATACGGGTTGTCCTTCGCCTGTTCCAGCGCCAGCGCATCCTTTGAGGGGACTAACCCCGCCTGCAACGCATAGTTACCGTTAATGATCGCCAGCTGTGCATCATCCAGCGCACGTGGTAGCTGCGGTGCCTCGATTTCAATGATTTTCAGGTGATGCGGGTTATCACTGATATCCGCCGTCGTGACCAACGTCGTGGCACTGTTGCTCTTGAGTTTAATTAAGCCACTGGACTGTAAGAGATAAAGCGCTCGACTAAGGTTAGTGACGTTATTCGGCACCGCCACCTGCGCCCCATCAGGCAGATCTTTCAAGGATTTTACTTTGTGCGAGTAAATCCCCAGTGGCTCAATATGCACCGTTGCCACCACCGCAAATTTCTCTCCAAGGGCTTTTTCCTGATCGCGCAGATAAGGCACGTGCTGGAAGTAGTTGGCATCAACGTCTCCGCGCGCCAGCAATTCGTTCGCATTGAGGTTGCCATTCAGCTCAATCACTTTGAGATCGAGGTTTTTGTCACTCTGTTTGATGTGGTTGAGGATTTCGCTGTGTGGCACCGGATCGGCTGCTACGCGCAGAGCGGCAGCTGAAGCGTATGAACTCATGACTGAGATCATTACCAACGTTGCTATCACCTTTTTAGTCATGGGCTTTCCTTACTTTTATGATTATTTAACGGGAGTCAAAGCGTCGGCGTAATAGCGTGCCGCCACATCACGATGGGAGCGCAAACGCCCCTTGAGATAATTCCAGCCTACCTCCCGCAGCAGCGGATTGGTCGGGTCGCTGGTCGGGCCCAGTGCTTCTGCAGCCAGATGCGGGGGTAATTGATAGAGAGGGACTTCGGCATCTAATTGCGCACCGAGGAAAAAGGCGATGGAGACGCGCGCTTTATTCGCAGGGGGTGACACCACGCGATGCACTGTGGCGCGCAGATAACCATTGGTGGCGATTTCCAGCAGTTCACCGATGTTCACCACAAACGCACCGGGTTCAGGCAACGCATCTACCCAGTGATCAGGGGTCACTTCCACCTGTAAGCCGGGTTGATCGTCCTGCAACAGAAAGGTCAAAAAACCGGAGTCTTTATGCGCCCCCACCCCCTGCTGGCTGGCGCTGGCCGCCTGTCCGGGATAGCGAATGAGTTTTACATGCTCATTGGGATGCGTACCGTATAACGCATCAAAGGCATCGGCGGGCAGAGACAGAGATTTTGCAAAGGCGCGTAACAGGCGCAGAGCAATGGCCGTCATTGCCTGTTGCCACGCGTGAATCACTGGGCGCAACTGCGGCAGCGCTTCCGGCCACAAATTCGGCCCTTGTAGTCGGAGCCAGGCTGGATCACCCGCCTGTAACGTCAATGCAGCTCGCTCGGCCCCAATATCAAACTGTTCACGCTGATCGCGCTGTTCACGGGTGTATTCCACGCCCGCACGGTTGTAGCCGCGAAAATGTGGCGAGTGGATCATGGAAACGCGCTGCTTCTCCTCATCTGACAGCGCAAAAAACGCCTGAGTGATAGTCTGAACGTTCTGCAGCAGTTGCGGATTAATGCCATGATTGGTCAGGTAGAAAAAACCGACGTCGCGCGCGGTGGTTCGCAATTCAGCAAGGTATGGTGAGCGCTCGGCATCGGGTAATTCCAGCAGCGCGAGATCCAGCACAGGCAATGTTTCAGCCATTGTTTGGCGTCCTTTATGCAGAAAAATTCTGCTTTTACGCTGACATCTGGCGTCAATTCCAGCCAATACTGTTGGGAAATATGTTATGGCGAATGATTTTTAGCAAAGCTCCTGCAATCGTTATGCAGAAAGCGATAAATCGCGGTCACTTGTGGCTATAATCGCGCCCACTTAATGTCTGCCCAAGCCTCGAACAGGAGATGTCATATGAACCAGGGTCCATTAACCGAAAAAGAGCTGAACTGGCTGGAAGATATGCTGGAGAAATACGGCAACGAACAGTCAGTGGTGGATACGTCTGAACTGGACGGTATGCTGACCGCACTGCTCTCTGGCCCCAATGATATCGAACCCAGCGAGTGGCTGGTGGCAATGTGGGGCGGGCAAAAGCAGATTCCAAAATGGGCCAATGAGCGCGAGATGGATCGCTTTATGGCATTGATCTTCCAGCATTTCAACGATATTGCTGAGCGTCTGGCTGAATTCCCGGATCAGTTTGATCCGCTGTTTGGCTTCCAGGAGATGGAAGGTCAGGAGTTCACCGTGGTGGAGGACTGGTGCTACGGATATCTGCGCGGCGTGGCGTTGGATAAAGACTGGTCCGAATTGCCGGAAGCACTGCAACCCGCCATGGACGCCATCACCCTGCACGGCAGTGAAACACAGTTGGCTAAGCGCGAAGCCTTCTCGCCGGAAGAGTTTGAAGCCAGCATCGAGGCCATCCGCCCTGCCGCATTGGAGTTGCACGAGTATTGGCAAGAGCAGCGCCTGGCACAGCCCGATCCTGAGCCACAATTGCCCCATTTTGCCGGCGAGAAAACCGGTCGTAACGACCCTTGCCCGTGCGGAAGCGGTAAGAAATACAAGCAGTGCTGCGGTAAGTAACCCGGCTTTTGTAGCGGTCGCCATTTATAGCGTAATTCATCTCAGCTAAGCGACTGGCGATAGCGCAGTCTGGAACCGCTCCGGGGCTGGCGGTCCTCGCGCCGCTACGCGGTGCCTTCACTTCACTCGTCTGCCTTAACGGACCGGTGCCGATGGAACATCCATGTCCAGCGCCACCTTTCGCCCGCTTCCTGCGGGCTCTCCTGGCATACTCGCTCCGTTCAGCGCTGCGGAATGCCTGCCCCGGTGCGGCCCCAGCCTGCTCTGTAACTTCTGTGCGCGTTATTAAAAGGGCCCACAGTTAAGTGAAAGGCTTTTATAGAAAGCACGAGGATTACGGTGCCGGTCTGACCTCCGTCACCAGCGTTGGCAACTGCCAAGCGCCGCCTGCACGAATTGCGCGGCACATGCCGGTTGTCGCATCGCTACTCTGCACAAAATCTTTGCCATCCCATACCCAGGCAGCAGTGCTCCAGCAGTCGCCAATGCCACGACCTTTTTGCGCTTCGGACACCACTCCTTCGCTGTAGTCTGAACCGGAATCGGTGATCAACTGCGGTTTGCCCTGCAAGGATTTGTCGATTAACCAGTAGCCATAACCTTCGTTATACGCCCCGCGCCAGCAAAGTGCGGCGATCAACACATGTGCATCATCTACTGGCGTTAACGTTAGCGGTTCGGCCCCCTCTTCGGGCTGATCGTCGGTCGGCGCCAGGTTGTCACAACTGTCATCGTCAGTTAGCGAAGCAATCAACTTTGGTTTCAATAGCGCCAGCTCATCATCCGTCAAGGGGCGAGGTGTGGCTTTTTCTACTTTGACCTGTTGGATCACTGGCATCGATACCGCCGCCGGTACACTGCTCTCAGACTTATTGCCCTTGCGCACCAATGCCCCTGGCGTGCTGAGTCGCCCTTGCGCATCATCCATTTTCAGCAGCGTGGCGAACGCGCCGTTGCTGGAAAGCTCAAACGGCTCTTCGCCGCCGCGAAACTCCACTTTACCGTTGCCCTTAATGGCATTGATCAGCGCCAGCGTTTGCACATCGGTGAGTGTCCACTCATCATTCTCGGCTTTTGCTACCTCACCCTGCGCATGGTCATCGATCCACAGCGCCAACGTATCCACCTGCTTGGAGTCGTCATCACCGGTATCGGCCAACACCACACGACCGTGGGTAACGGCGTTTGGTCCCCCTTCACGCGTGAGCAACACCGAACCGCCAGCACCCTCTTCAGCGCTGTAACCGGCAGCGCGACAGGTTAAGGTATTATCACAAGCGAGCTCCCAGTCTTTGTGACTAAAGGAGACGCCGTCTTCGTCTGCTAACAGTGGCGCGCTTAAACTGGTGAGCAGCGCTAACGCCAGCAGCAATCGGGTTTTCATGCCATCTCTCCATAATGGTAAAGGTGGCTAGTGTGATGATTTTTAGCGCGCGGGAGAAGTGAATTTTTTGCGCTAAGCGTGAGCTTATAACGACGCCACAATCTGCTGTCGCAGCCACTGCTGCGCCGGATCGCGGTGCAGGCGTTGATGCCACAGCATCAAAATATCAAAACCCGGTATCTCCAGCGGAGGCGTGCAGACACGAAGATATGGCGTATTGCGCACCAGTCGCTCCGGCACCACGGCGACTAAATCGCTGCTCGCCAGCACCTCCAGCATAAACAGAAAATGGGGCACTGACAGCGCGACCCGCCGCTTACGGCCCAGCTTAGCCAGCGCGCTATCGGTAGCCGCGCTGAATCCGCCACCATCAGGTGAAATCAACACAAACTCCAGCTGACAAAATTGATCCAGCGTGGGCGGCTGCTGCAGTTGTGGATGATCTCGTTGCCCGGCCAGCACGTAGCGCTCACTGAACAACTTGCGCTGATGTAAGGTCGGGGGCGCGTTGTCACCGGTATGAAACACCAGATCCAACTCGCCTTTTTCCAACTGCTGCGCCACCTGCGGTGGATTCAAAGTGAAGACCGCCATACGGCTGCGCGGCGCAGCATCACGAATTAAATTGAGCGCCGGCAGTACAAGTGCCGAGGACATGTAATCCGTTGCGGCAATGCGCCAGGTCTGGTCGGCGTGGGCAGGATTGAAAACGTCAGGCGGCGCCACGGCGCGGGTTAATGCTTCCAGCGCCAACCGTAACGGATCGCGCAGTGCTTCCGCTCGTGCCGTTGGTAACATCCCACGTGGTCCCGGCAGTAACAGCGGATCGTCCAGAACCGTGCGTAACCTGGCAAGCTGCGTACTCACCGAGGGTTGTGACAGGTTAAGACGTTGTGCCGCACGCGTGACATTAAGCTCTTCCAGCAACACATCAAGTGTCTGCAACAGATTTAAATCCAGCGAGTTGATATTCACCGTGGCTATACCTGAGATATCCGTAATTGATTTCTACTATAGCCAGCCTCGGCTTAACCTGCAGGGGTTTTCATCTCACAGGATTCCGCCATGAATGTACTGATTGTGTATGCCCATCCAGAACCTCGTTCACTCAGCGGTTCATTGAAAGATTTCGCCATCGAGCACCTGCAAAACGCAGGGCATCAGGTGCAAGTATCGGATCTCTACGCCATGCAATGGAAAGCGCAGCTTGATGCAGCCGATACGTTAGCGCCCCTGGTCGGTACGCATTATGACGCGACGCTGGATTCACGCTATGCGTTTGACCATCAGCAACAGCCTGCCGATATCGCGGCAGAACAGGAAAAACTGCGCTGGGCCGACACGGTGATCTTTCAGTTCCCTCTGTGGTGGTTCACCATGCCCGCCATCATGAAAGGCTGGTTTGACCGCGT
Organism: Type-D symbiont of Plautia stali; assembly: GCF_001485335.1. Taxonomy (NCBI): domain Bacteria; kingdom Pseudomonadati; phylum Pseudomonadota; class Gammaproteobacteria; order Enterobacterales; family Enterobacteriaceae; species Type-D symbiont of Plautia stali. Next base: position 28,366 of record NZ_BBOC01000023.1, read on the forward strand.
CTACGCTAACGGATTTGCCTACGGCGTGGGGGAGCACAACGAACAGCATTGGGGCGATCGTTACGGCGAGGGCAATATGGCAGGCAAGCGCGCAATGTTGGTGATCACCACTGGCGGTTGGGAATCACACTATAGTCCACGGGGCATCAACGGCTCGATTGATCAGCTACTGTTCCCGATCCAGCACGGTATGCTGTTTTATCCAGGCTTTAGTGTTTTGCCCCCGCTGGTGTTTTATCGCGTACAGAAATCCGCACAAGAGCGCTTTGCAAGCTGGTGCGATGCGTTAGCGACGCGACTGGATACACTGGCCGAGACGGCACCGATTGCGTTTCGTCAGCAAAATGGCGGCGATTATGAGATCCCGGCGCTGACGCTAAAAGCTTCACTGGCGTCCAATGAGAGCGGCTTTGGTGTGCATGTGAAGTGATGACGTGGCGCTAGCTTACTCGAACAGCCAACGCCCCGCTTTGGCCGACTCAATCAACATAGCGAGCGTGAAGTCCGGCACCACCGGGACTTCACGCTTGTTAAACGGGTTGAGGATCTGCACCAGAGAAGGCTCATTGGGATAGTAGGTTTCAATCGCAAAACCGCCACGTTCAACTGCAAATTCAGCAAAGAATTCATCCATTAACGCCTGCGCTTCTTCACGCTCAAAGTTGAGATCGCTGTCGATATCAACCTGTGGAGTTAAGGTCTTCTGCTTAAACAGATAAACGCCGTCGTAGCGACGCACTAATTCATAGATGCGCTGGTCGATGTCATCGGTCATGAGCTACCCTCCTGCTAAATGAGGGGGCTATTCTGCCATGCTATCTGACCAGCGGGGTGAAAAAACTGTGCACCTGGCGTGCGCTATTCTCTTCACCACCATGGTAACCCATCGCTATAAGAGTGCGTCCGTCACCGCGTCCAGCACATGCCGTGAAACAACGTGGCTGATATGAGTCCGTTTACTGGCGCGTGAGGGCGGGCAGCACAAACTGCAAGTAAACGGGTTCTTAATATTTTCGATAATCACTACAAATCCCCCTTGGCAAATGCGGCAGGCTTTGCGTGAAATAATGCCGCAGTCAATAAAACGTAATAATGTCCATGCCCGTGTCAGATCCAGTACGGGTTTTTTCTGACTTTGGCAATAACATTGTTCAAGATAAAGACGGTAGGCTTTCATGAGCGCTTTAATAGGCGGACATTTTTCCGTTTTAATTAAATAGAGGTAAATGTTGTAAAACATGGATGAATGAATATTTTTCTCCCACGACATAAACCAGTCTTCAGAAAAAGGTAGCATACCTTTGGGAGGAGGACATCCACGTAATTCTTTATATAAACGCAAAAGGCGTCGTCGACTTAATGAGGTTTCAGACTCCAGTACCTGCATCCGCGCACCTAATGCGATCAACTCCATAGCAATATGCATTTCATGCAACTCCTGCAACAAGTTTTTCTCACACATGCCACACCTCTTAGCTAACGGTTAGAGATTCTGTATTCAATGAATTAAGCAGGTCGGTTGATAAAATAATTCCAGTGTGAATTTTCTGCAGTGCTTCTATACGTGAATCTTTTGTGAGGTTTTCGATCATCACTTCGTCATTGATTCGCAAACGACAAATAAATTGATTAGTGGCAGACATTTTAATTAACTGCGGCAATGTCAATGCTTTGATATTATCTAGCGTGGCTTCTGACAAACCCAAACGAAAGCCTGCAGCAAACTTGTCTTGCCTGATCAACTGTTGTGCTAATAGCAGGTAAGATAAATTCATATCATGGATATGTTGCAAGTACTCATCAAAGTTAGACATTAATACACCTTAATCATTCAGAGCAGAAGTAAGGTAACAGGAAATATCAATTCCTCGTTTAAGGCTGATAAGCGATTTTGCACTGTAATGGAACAGAATTGAAAGCAACGCGCAACATAACCGCTTACAGCAATGGGGAAATAGTATCCTTCAGAATTTTTACGACAACCCATAAGAGAAATAACATATGCCAACCAATTGAAAATCAATAGAAATAATATTATTAAATGTTATTAACCATGATGAAAGTTTTTCCATGAATACAAAAAATAACAATCACATCGTGTAATCACGATCCATTATTCTTCGCAACCTTTTTATTGCCAAACTGTGAAGTTGACTCACACGAGTTTCTGTGACATTTAGAATCAGGGCTATATCATGCATATTAAGATCATAGTGATAATAGAACTGAAGTATTCGTTGTTCACGTTCAGGGATAGAGGCTATATGCTCAGCAATACGCAATGCGAGGTTGTTTTTTATCGATTGATGTACCGGGTCCAGCAATGCATTCTCGTCATCTGGCTGCTCCCAAAGATCATCATAACTTTCTTGTAATTCATCAATTGATAAAATTTGAATGCTGTTAGTATCAGCCAGCATCTGCTGAAATTCACACAGCGGCACCCCCATACGCTCAGCGATTTCCATTTCGCTGGCATTTCTCCCATTTTCTTGTTCGAGCTTTTGTATAAGGGCAGAAATTTCTCGCGAATGCTTTCTGATCCGCCGAGGGACCCAATCACGATCACGCAGTTCATCCATTAACGCCCATTTTATGCGTTGAGTAATCCAGGCACTCAGTGCCACCCCTTTACGCGCATCAAAACTGTCGACAGCAGAGATGAACCCGATAGCTCCCGCCTGAATCAGATCATCGAATTCGATACTGGCTGGAAGGCGTTTTTGTAAACGTAACACCTCCTTCCTCACCAGACTCTGATATTTATTCCACAACGTGATTTTATTATCTAAGCCAACATCGATATATACCCTACGCATCACATTTCTCACCCAACATTAATTCATTCAAAGTATCGGATGAAATTCAGCGTTCACATAGCGCAATAAGACTACGTCAACTTGACTAATTCATTTAATGAATTATCGTGAATTTTAATCATTAAAGTAGTGGCTAATATTTCTTATTTAAAAAAACCAATACGGAGCCTATTTTTCAGCCAACAATCCTTGGCGTTTATCATGCGGTTTGGCTTTCAGCCGAACGGACTAGGGTGCAGCCTCATTGCTAAGCATAAAATTGCGCCCCCCGTTTTTCCAACGCATCCAACTACGCTTCTAATCCACCCGCGACCATGGCCGCTCCTGTCACCACTGCAAACCCGCGCCTTTGTTCGCCAGCGCGCGCCACTTTCACGGCAGAATTAAGTGCCAGAATATTGGTTTGATTGGCAATACTGTCGATCACACCATTGATATCGGCAATATGGCGCTAATTCACGGTGACTTACCCCATGATTTGCTCCACACTCAGCGTTAAAACTCAGTGCTATATCAAGCTAATCAGGTACCACAGAAAATCTAAAGTCTGCTGTGTTAACTCCGCGTAATTAATATCTTCCATGTGCATGCTTTGCCCTCCTTTCAAGGGCTTTTTTAGTCCAAGAGGCTGCAGTTTATAGACGAAAAACAGACATCATTATTTGTGACCTCTGGCGCGAATTAGCCGCTCTGGCATTGTTAATAATCGGCAAAAATTATCTAATGAACGATATGATATCTCTCGGTTTTTCTGCCACGTTAGCCAGACATAAACGCCTCCTGATCCGTAATCATGATGGGAAGTCTGTGACGCTCCCTGCCAGTGCCGCGCTCTGTTTAGCGGCACTGGTAGAGGCGCAAGGTGAAGTGTTATCACCGGAACAGCTAATGGATATTGGCTGGCGTCAGGTCGGTTTTGCCGCCACTGAAAACAGCGTGCGCGTGATGATCAGCAAATTACGTCGTGCGCTGGTGTCGCTGGATCTTGATCAACAGATTCACCTGCTGGCCGTGACACGCAGCGGTTACCGTTTGATAGTACATACCTCAGATCCTGAGGATCTTCCTCCCTGCCCAGCGCCGCTCGATGCCCACCAACCCGAAGTTCAGCCTTTCCGCTGGCAACGCGCGCTGTCGATGACCCTTGGCGGCATTGTTGCCGGTATCGCGACAGGGTTGGTCGCACAACACTTATGGCTTCTCACACCCAAAAAAATCGATTTTGTCACCTGGCATGGTGGGGCGGTGTCGGTTGAGAGCCGGGTATGGGTGCCGAAGCATCAGCAAACGCACCATGAACTGATTGAAGCCACATTGCTGACCTACACACGCTATGTTTTGGGCCCCGATCGGCCCGCTGCTCGGGAGTTGTATATCACGCTGGGTATCGCCAGCTCCCATCATCATCAAGGCTTGATCGCCTGCCACCAACCTTTGCAGGAAGCCAACAATGGGTGTGAATCCTACTATTTCCGGGTTAATTAAATTTCCACTTAGCGCGCTGTTTCTGGGTGGTTTTCTCCTCGCGCTGACCATCATTATCGGGCGGTGGTGGCTGATCTCATCCCAGCAAGCGCAATGCAGTTTCCCCCTGGCGTTTTATGACATCAAAAACCAACAGGAGGTGGTGCTGACACAAGGCATTTATCGCAGCTATCGTGATGGTTTTTATCACGGTCACACCAGTTATATCGGCACACTGTCGCGCTTTATCGATGGTGTGCCGATCGCGCCGGTGACCCATATCAATCGCGCCATCTGGTTTGAGCACAAATTCCATTACAACCTTTTGAAAATTAAGGCCACACATCTCAGTCGGGGGTTGGGGGACAAGAGTCATGACGACGACGTCAGAGAGTATGTGTTCCCCCATATCCAGTTAGGCGATATCAGCGTCATTGGCCTCTATCTGTTGAACGGCAAGGTACTGGCCTCTGGCACCGAGAATACACCGCGCAACATCTGCATCAGGTAGCGCCGGGTTAACGCAGTGCGGCCACAAAGTGCGAAAGGCAGGTGAAAATATGCGCCATCAGTTGTGTAAAGAGAGGTGCCAGCGTGACGGTGTTTAGGAACATCGCTATTAAATTGAGAAAGCGCGCAGTAACCGGCATGTTATCGATGCTGAAAAGCCGCCCGGTGCAGCTTGCTACTGCGCCACCAGCAGGAATGATTGCCACGAAACTGGCCTGCCGCATTACCACTGACGGCAAGGTGCCAATGGGGTTTCAGGTACGGGTGTGCGGTGGCAACCGCTGTGTGCGTTTGTCCGGTTTAAGCGGTGAAATGGTGCTCCCCGCAGGATTCCCGGCTGGCGGGCCACTGTGGTTTGAGTATGTTTCAACGGTGCGCGGCGTGATTGCGCCTGCGGTGACGATTTTGAGTAATCAGGTGACTGTGGGGTATGTGTGGTAAGCGGGCGCTTTACTGCGCCCCACGGCTAATATCGAGAAGTCATCGCGCTACTTTGCCAGCATCGCTTTTGCTCGATTTAGCTCATCACGTGCGTCATCCAGTTTGCGCTGCTGCTTCTCAATTTTCTCGTGGCGACCATCGGCTTGTGCTTCACGCAACGACTGTTCACGCTCCTGCACCTTCTGCTGTTTTTCCGCCACTTTCTCCTGGCGCGCTTTAAGTAAACCACTGTCTGTGCAGTGTTCACTATTTTCACGCAGTGCTTTCTCCAATCCTGCAATACGCGCCTTATTGCCCTGCTCACGTGCCATTGAAAGCTCTTGCTGAATCTCCTGCTTTTTAGCTTCACAACCGGTTGTGTCATTGGCCGCTTGTGCAGACATCACCGTCAGCGAAGTCACTAAAACTGAAAGAGAAATTAATACCTTTTTCATCATGTACCCAGTGTTTAATAATAGAGGAGCGATTATAAGGATTGTTCTTAACAGGTTCTTAAGGGTGATCAATTTCAGGCAAATAAGGGAGACGGGATGTGTCAGGGAGATAATTCAGGCAAAAAAAAGCCGCTCATAAGCGACTTAATTTTTGCATCAATCGATGGTGCCGAAGGCCGGACTCGAACCGGCACGTATCTCTACGGTTGATTTTGAATCAACTGCGTCTACCGATTTCGCCACTTCGGCACTGAAGAGGATGCGGAAAACGTTGGGGATTATACCGTTACGAACGAAGTGCGCAACTGGAATCAACAGGGTTGTGCGCTAAGCGTTGAAAAAATCAGCACTCTGAGTGCGAATACAGCAGTCAGAGTCCTCAAGCAGGGTAATTTTCCGTTTTGTGCATCGGGAGAAGCATCTGTGTAGGCAGCGGGCGGCCTAAAGGTCGCCCCTACAAGACTGGAGCCCACACTGGAAAAACCAGAACACTCCCAAAGTGCCGCACTCCCCCTCTTTGATTTGGAACTTTCCTACTATTCATGGTTCATAACCCAAACTGACAGTGTCAGATGTATAAAGACAACGAGGTTGAGATGATTAAAGTAGCGAAAGGCACAATTTGGGGATTGGGGATCGCGGCAGCACTGGTTGCTGGAAGCGCATCAGCGGCGAGCTGGCAGGATCAACTGAGCAGCGCGGCGTCGCAGCTGTCTCAGCAAAACAATAGCACCTCTACCACCAGCAGCACACAGAACGGCGGTCTGTCACTTTCGTCGCTGACTGGATTGCTGAATGGCGGTGATAAAGCGGTTAGCTCTAACAGCATGACGAATGCCGCAGGCGTGATGTCTTACTGCGTGCAACACAACGTGGTGGATAACAACGTGGCATCGGTGAAGGATCAGGTCCTGAGCAAGCTCGGTCTGAGCAGCACCACCGCGCAAGAGCAGAAAACCGATTACCAGCAGGGTCTGCAAGGTTTGCTGAACACCGGCAACGGCCAGCAGCTGAACCTGCAGAGCCTGAGCAATTCACCGATGGGTGAGAAGGTGAAGACAAAAGCCTGTGATGTGGTTCTTAAGCAGGGCAAGAAGTACATCGGCATGTAATATCCGCCATCATTCAAGGCGCAGGTGCGTTGGCTGCTCTCGTTCCCCCGAGCTCATCGGGAGTCTCTCGGTTGCCGCCTGCCTGCATCATGAATGGTTTGGAATAGCAATATTCTGGCGCGAGCTGTCCCTCGCGCCTTTTTTTGTCTTCAGCGCAATAAATTGCGCCGCTACGGTTATATTGTAGGCGCGTCCGATAGCGACGACGGGTGGCCTGAAGTTCGCACCCTAAAAAATGTGGCGTCCAACACCGTGGCTACTGCATCAAATCATGCGTTTCCGCCGCCACGCGTTCCAATACTCCCACCGCTTGCTCATAGGATTGGATATTGGTGTAGCCAATCACCAGCCCGTAGCGCTTTTGTGTTTGTGTATACCAACCGGAAAGCGGTAATACGCGCAGTTGTTGGCGCTGCCAAATCTCCGCCAGTGCCACGTCCTGAATGCCCCGTTGCAGGAAGGCGACGATGTGCATGCCGCCATCGGTCAGTTCAAACTCAAACAGCTGGGGAAAACAGTGCTGGAGCGCATCCAGCATCATGCGGCGTCGTTGCTGATACAGTGTGCGCATCTTCTTGATGTGACGATAGAAATGCCCTTCACTAAGAAACTCCGACAGAATTTTTTGCGGCAGCAGCGGCATGCCGGTTTCCAGGATTTCACCCAGCTCACGGAAGCGCTCAATGGTCTCTTGCGGCATCACCAGGTAACCGACGCGCATAGCGGGCATCATGGTTTTGCTGAAGGTGCCGGTGTAAATCACGCGATCGTGAGCATCCAGGCTTTTTAGCGCGGGGATCACTTTGCGCGTGTAGTGAAACTCTCCGTCGTAATCATCCTCAATGATCCAACTCTGTTTCTGCTGCGCCCACTCCAGCAACTGATGCTTGCGCGGCAACGAGAGCGTGACAGCCAGCGGGCTGTGATGTGTCGGCGTCACCACCGCAAAGCGTGCGTCTGAGTGATAGCGTTGCAAATAATCAACATCAACGCCTTCACGATCGACTGGCACGTAGTGCAGATTAGGTGCGATGCGCTTCAACAGTTTCTGGCCAAAGAAGTAGCCAGGATCTTCAAACAACACCTTGTCATGAGGATGCGCTAACACCGCCAGAATCAGCCGCAGATTCGCGCGGTAGCCGGTGGTGATGAAGATCTGCTCCGGCTGGCAGTTCAGGCCGCGCGAAATATTCAGATAACTGGCAATGGCTGCACGCAGCGGCTGATAGCCCATGACCGAAGGCATGATCATCTCGTCCGGACGCAGTGTGCGCGCCGCTTTACCCGAAATCAGCAGCCACTTTTTGTGCGGAAACTCATCCAAGGCTGGAATACCCAGCCGCAGCTCGCCTTTGCTTTCAATCACCGGACGCTCAAGACGGGCGGGCTCTGGCGCAGGTGAGACCGGTGACGCATCGCCGAGATTGAGTGCGGGATTCACACGTGTACCTCTGGCGCCCTGGCTCACGAAATACCCTTCCCCGATCAGGATTTCATAGGCGGCTTCGACGGTTTTCCGCGCCACTTGCAGTTCACTGGCCAGCACCCGGATCGCAGGCACGCGATCGCCCGGCTTCAAGCGCCCTGCCACAATCTGATCGCGATAACGTGTATAGATCTCTTTGTAACCCATCTCATGTCCTACCTGTTTTCACCGATATTGACCCTTTTCCCTCAGACATAGAAGTTTAAGATGCACACATCCACCACGCAACCGCACGCAGGTCGCTATGAAGATTGCACATTACGACAGCCCCGCTCAGTTGGCTCGCTGCTTTGCCTTAATGCAGGAGCTGCGATTTAAGCTGACTGATCAGGCCGCATTCGTTGCTCAAGCACAACGCCAGCAGGCACAGGGGTATCGTTTAGCGGGTATCGAACAGCATGGCAAACCTGTCGCACTGGCGGGTTATCGCCTGCAGGAAAACTTCATTCATGGCCGTTTTTGCTACGTCGACGATCTGGTCACCAGTAGCGCCACGCGCAGCGAAGGCTTTGGTGCCACGCTGCTTAACGCCCTGGCTGAGCTGGCACGTGAACAGGGCTGCGGCCGCATGGTGCTAGACACCGCTATCAGTAACCAGCGGGCACAACATTTTTATCAGCGCGTCGGCTACACCGCGCTGGGACTGCACTTTTATCGCGATCTCGCAGAGGGAGAAAAATCATGAAACTGCTGCACATTCAGGTCAGCCCGGATCTGGCCGGATCGGCCTCACGCATCGCCTCGGCGCGGTTGGTTGAGAAACTGCGCGCGCAGCATGGCGATCTGGAAGAGACCATTGTCGATTTGGCACAGCATCCGCTGCCACACCTCGACGCCTTCACCATCGGCGCTTTCTTTACCCGCCCTGAGGAGCGTAACGATGAACAGCGTGCTGCGATTGCCACATCCGAAAATCTGGTGGACCAGCTGTTTGCCTGCGACACCCTGGTTATCTCATCGCCGATGTGGAACCTCGGCTTGCCGTCAGTGTTAAAAGCCTGGTTCGACCATATCACCCGAGCCGGAAGGACCTTCGCCTTTACCGCAGAAGGCACCAAAGTGGGCCTGGTAAACGGCAAAAAAGTCTACAGCGTAGTCGCCAGCGGCAGCGTTTTTGCCCACGGCCCCTTTGTACAGGATGACCAGTTCACGCCTTACATTCGCGTGGCGCTGGAGTACATCGGCATCACCGATGTGAATTTTATTCGTGTTGATGGCACCCATGATCCCATCAGCCGCGACACCGCCTTACCCCATGCTCTGCAAGCTATTGACCGTCTATTCTGAATGAGGAAAACATCATGACTTCACGTGTTAACCATTTTAAAACTGCGCCAGCGCTGGCTAAATCCATGTCCGATTTCTCCAATACCGTCGCCAATACCGCGCTGGAGAAATCACTGAAACATCTGATCGATATCCGTGCCTCACAGCTGAACCACTGCGCCTTCTGCCTCGATATGCATGTGAAACAGGCGAAAATTGATGGCGAGCGCGAACTGCGTCTGCATCATGTTTCGATCTGGCGTGAGTCTCCGCTGTTCAGCGCCCGCGAAAAAGTGGCTTTTGCGCTGACCGAAGCCCTGACCCGCATTGGCGAGCAGGGTGTTGATGAAGCGCTGTACGGTGAGTTGCGTGAGCACTTCTCCGAGGGTGAAATCAGTGAGCTGACTTTCAAGATTGCCGCCATCAACACCTGGAACCGTTTGATGATTTTGTCACAGATGGTGCCCGGCTCTCTGGACAGCGCTTATGGGTTAGATCGTGCTGATTTGCGTTAATTTTTCCCGCCAGTAGCCACTGCTGCTGGCGTTGTCATGTTCATCTGCGCTGCCTGACGCTATAGTGAGATTTTGCACCACACAGGACAGCGCGCATGAAAGGCATCAACATTGCGATTTACTTCGACCCCGACCTGATTCGCATCTGCGTTCACCAGCAGGATGAGAGCTATCTCAGCCAGACGTTCAATTACGACGACAGCGTCATTGAAGAGATATATCAATGGCTGGAGCAGTTCACCCCGAATCGCACTCACATTTGCCTGATTGAGCACGATACTGCCGATATCCTTGCCGACGAACTGGTGGATAACGGTTATCACGTCCATCAGGTCAGCCAACACGACCTCTTAAGCTGGTTCGCCAGCGAGCCACCGACGACGCCCGATGGTTCCCCCGTGCGTGCGCTGCTGCGCTATCTGGAAAACGAAAAGCCCGCTGAATATCAGTCACGCACGCCACAGATTGAAGCGCTGATGGACATGCTGGATGAGCTGGACGATCTGGAAGGCGTGGATGAAGTCGAGGATGAAGATAGCTTGCCCGATGACGTCCTGCGTCTGATGAAGCAGAAAAAAATCACTGCCGGTGAAGCAGCACAGCGTTTGCTGCCAGAGGTGAATGAGCGCATTCGCGAGCATCTTATCAGCTACCCAGAACTGATGACGCCAGAGCTGCTGGAGGATTTCTTCCCCGAGCTGCTGGAAGCGCTGGAAACGCCGAAGCATTGATGTGCTGTCACTTCGCGCGATAAATCGCGCCGCTACCCGGTTCTGTGAACGGTAACGGCGCAATTTATTGCGCATTTTCATTCGGGAAAAAACATGTTTGAACTGTTTAAAGCCATCGGTCTGGGATTGGTGGTGCTGTTGCCACTGGCTAACCCCCTGACCACAGTGGCGCTGTTTCTCGGCCTTGCGGGAGACATGAATTTCCAGGAACGTAATCGCCAGGCGTTGCAGGCGTCGATTTACGTGTTCCTGATCATGATGGTGGCGTGGTATGCCGGTAATGCAGTGCTGCACACCTTTGGCATCTCAATTCCTGGCCTGCGTATGGCGGGCGGGCTTATTGTCGCCTTTATCGGTTTTCGTATGCTGTTTCCCGCCAAACCCGTGGGTCATTCGGTAGAGGCCGAGCATAAGCAGGATGAAATTGACGCCAATATTAAGCGCGAAAGTGTGAATATCGCCTTCGTACCGCTGGCGATGCCGAGCACGGCTGGCCCTGGCACTATTGCGATGATCATTAGCTCTGCGTCAACGGTGAAATCTGGCGTCGATTTTCCCGCTTGGGTGGTGGCGTTGGCGCCGGTGCTGACGTTCCTGGCCGTGGCAGTGATTTTGTGGATTTCGCTGCGCAGTTCAGGGGCCATTATGAAGCTGGTCGGTAAAGGCGGAATTGAAGCGATTTCGCGTCTGATGGGCTTCTTGCTAGTGTGTATGGGCGTGCAGTTTGTGATTAACGGCGTGTTAGAAGTGGTGCGGAGTTTTCACTAAAATCCAGGGCGCCATCAATGGCGCCCCTACATTGCACTGTGCGTAACCACATGATTAGCGCATTCACATTGTAGGGTGCGCATTGATGCGCACCTGATTTTCAATCTTTATTTCAATGCCTTACGTACGTCCGCAACCTGATCTTTGGTCACCGCTGGCGCATTGTTGCTCCAACCCTGACGGATAAAGGTCGCCAACTGCGCCACTTCATCGTCCGTCAAACGCTGGCCAAAGCCCGGCATCGCCAGTGTTGACGGTGCTTTTTCAGTCGATGGCTGCTGCGCACCCGCAAGGATGGTGTGGATCAATCCGGTCGGATCTTTGGCATTTACAATTGTTGCCTGATCCAGCTCCGGGAAGATACCTGGCGCACCTTTGCCGGTCACGAAGTGACACGCACCGCAGTTATCGATATACAGACGCTCACCTTCCGACAGATTTTTCGCTGCGGTCAGTTTCGCTTCCGTTGCCTGCTGCTTCTGCACGTTGTACGCCTGCAGCGGCGGGTTGCCGCCGATAAACTTCAGGTAAGCGGCAATCGCTTTCAGATCGGCATCGGTCATGTGGGAGCTGGAGTGCTCAATCACTGACTTCATCTCTCCGCCCACTGCCGCTTTGTCGTTACGGCCGGTTTGCAGGTAATCAACGATCTCCTGCTCGCTCCAGCGCGGCAAACCACGCAATGACGGCACATCCCAGTTATTCAGGCTGCCACCGGCCAGGAACTGATCGTCACCACTATCCAGCGCTTTCTCGTTCATGCCCAGACCGCGTGGCGTATGACAGCTGCCGCAGTGGCCAAGACTTTCCACGATGTAAGCACCGCGGTTCACTTCTTCAGACGCGCCACCAATCGGCTGGAACGGCTTGTCAGAGGTGAACGCCCAGTTCCAGAAGCGCATGCCCCAGCGCTGGCTGAACGGGAAGCTCAGTTTGGTCTCTTCTGGCTGCTCGCTGCTCGGCTTCACGCCTTTCATGAAGTAGACATACAGCGCATGCATGTCTTCATCACTGATTTTGGCGTAATCCGGATAAGGCATCGCCGGATAGAGGCGTGAACCGTCTGGCAGTACGCCTTTACGCACCGCATCAGAGAACTGCTGCTCGCTGTAGTTGCCGATACCGTGTTCTTTGTCAGGCGTAATGTTGGTGGAGTAGATGGTGCCGAGATTCGACTCAATCGCCAGACCACCGGCATAATCCGCCTTGCCCGCCACGGTATGGCACGCCATACAGTCGCCAAGGCGTGACAGGTATTCGCCCTGCTTGATCAGTGCGGCTTCATCTTCCGCGTGTGCCTGTACCGCAAAGCTTCCCAGCAGCACGGCGTTAGCGATTAACAATGATTTTAATTTCATGTGCTTATGCCTGTACCAGTGGGCCGGGGTTTTTCAGATAGTGTTCTTTGATCGCCTGCGCCGCCATCAGGGTAATCGCGCCGATGGTATCGGTTGGGTTCGCCTGGAAGTTTTGCGGGAAGGCGTTACCGCCCGGTACAAACACGTTATGCACATCCCAGCTCTGCAGGTATTTGTTCAGCGCCGAGGTTCTTGGGTTATCGCCCATCACGGCACCGCCCACGTTGTGGGTGGAAACGTATTTGGTCAGGTCAAAGTCCGCGCCCATTGGCAGGAAGCTCATGCTCATGCTGTCGGGATTCAACTCTTTAGCGATATCACCGACGATGCCTTTCAGGTGCTGTTGCAGCTTGAGTTCGTTCTCTTTCCAGTTGAACGTCATGCGCAGCAGTGGCTGACCACGATGGTCGGTGTAGTGCGGATCCAGATCCAGATAGATATCGCGATACGACTGGCAAGTGGTCGTGATGCTAATCTTCATGGAATGGTTGTACCACTGCTCCAGCCCCTCTTTGTAACCCATACCCCAGCTTGGCGTGCCTTTCGGCAGTGCTGCAGCCATTGGCGTACCGGTGGCCTGTGAACTGTGGATCTTCGCGCCGCCGAGGAAGCCAAGGCCTGGACCGTCGAAGTTGCCTGGTGAGATGTCGTTGAACATCTGGCCCGTCGCGCCCGCAGTAGCGTAAGAGTTGAAGTTCTTGTCTTTGAAGAACAGAGTTGCACCGCCGTTCGACAGGAACGCGTAGTTACGACCTACCACACCCTCTTCAGTGATCGGGTTGTACGGCTTGCCAATGCCGGACAGCAGCATCAGACGCACGTTGTACAGCTGGAAGCTGGAGAGCACCACGATTTTGGCCGGCTGGAACACTTCATTGCCGTCCACATCGAAGTAGAGAACGCCCTTCGCGGTTTTGCCATCATCATGCAGAACCACTTTGTACACTTCAGCGTGCACTTCGTATGAGAAGTTCGGCAGACGCTTCAGCGCATCCATCACCGCAGTTTGTGGTGAGGCTTTCGAGTAGTTCAGGCACGGATATTTCGAGCAGTAACCGCAGTAGTTACAAGGCGCAATTTGGTTGCCGTACGGGTTTTTCCACGCGCGTGAAACGCACGCAGACGGGTTCGGGAACGGATGGTAACCGAGTTTAGTGGCGGCTTCTTTGAACATCACGTTGTTCAGCGTGTCTTCCAGCGCTGGCAGCGGATAAGGTTCAGAGCGTGGTCCTTCAAACGGATCGCCGCCTTCCAGAATCTGACCGCGCAGGTTGCCGGTGTTACCCGACTGGCCGCAAATCAGTTCAAATTTGTAGTAATACGGCTCGATCTCTTCCCAGGTGAACGGGAAGTCCATCACGCGCATATCTTCCTGCAATACGCCTGGCTTGTAAGCCTGATCGACATAGGTCTTCAGCTTGATGTCGGTCGGCGTTGGACGAATCAGTACTGCCGTCCAGTGCATACCTGCGCCACCCACTCCAGTACCCGGAGCAAATGCGCCCCATTTACGGGTTGGCAGTGCCGTCTGGCTCATGTTGTAACGCACGGTGACCGCCACTTCTTTCGGCGTCGCGAACACTTTGTTACGTACATTGTAGGCGTATTCATCCGCCGGTTTCGGGTAGGCGAAATCCGGGTAATCACGCTCACCGCCACGCTCTAACGCGCGTACTTCTAATCCTGCTAATGCCAGTTCGATACTCATCAACGAACCGGCCCAGCCGAGGCCGCAAACGACGACGTCGACTTCTTTCTTTGTAATCTGTGCCATGTTAATCCTGTCTCACATACCAAATACGGGGGGAGGCTTACGCGCGCTCACCCAAGAGGCTGACCGGTCCCAGCGGGTACGGCACGTTGTGCTGTTTCACCCATTCGGTGAAGCTGGCACGCGCACCAGGGAAGCCGATAGCAATCCAGGCTTTCATGCCTTTGTTGCCGCCGTACATTGGATCGGCGAGGTAGCCGTGTTTGGTATCTGCAAGCAGTTGGCCAAAGAACTGCGAGGCTTTCAGGTTCGGCTCGCCCAGTGCAGCGAAGTCAATACCGTCGTTTTTGTTGACCTTGGTCAGCACCGCATCTTTCTCTTCCAGCGTCAGTTCATGGAAGGATTTTTGATAGGTGCTTTGCGTCCACTGCTCCACCAGCTTGATGCCAGTGTGATAAAGCTCTTGCGGAGTGAACGGAATCTGATACCCCATGGTGGCAGGCGCATGCACATCAAATGGACCCTGCATGTAGATTTCGCCGCCAAACTCAGGCGTATGTAACTGCTGATCGATAAAGATTGGTACGTTGGTTTCCAGTGCACCAGGTGCTTTGCCATTACCACCGGCCGGAATCAGACGATCGGTCGCAGCCAGAATGAACTGCCACTCCTCCGCGCTGAAAAAGATCGGTTTATAGTCGGCGAGTTCAGGTGCTGCCATTTCCGCAGCTTGCGCCGCAGTTAATCCCTTAAATACCAGGTCGCTTAATGGCAAAGCCAACAGCGACCCGAGTAAAAACTTACGTCTGGTGGTCGGTTTATTAAGAAGCATGGCGCGACGACTCTCACTTGCTAAGAAAGATAATTATTTTTGTTAATGGCTTTATAAATCGGTAAATAACCTGGCAATCTTAGGGATACAGATATTTCTTAATGTAAAAATTAAATTAAAAATGTGTTTTGATGAGAAACCATCATCATGTTGAATTTAGGTTAAGGACTGGTAAAGGGCTTTCGAGGCGGGAATTTCGCTTTTAACCGTACAAATGCTGTGTTTTTAGCAATGCGTGATGGGCAACTGACCAAAATTGATCGCACAGAGAAATAATCGCGCAAATAAACCGATAAAAATAAATCATACTTCCATACAAGAGAATCATTCTCATTAATAACATTTTATTTACTTTATTGACCAGTACATGAACGATCTATTTCCTGAAAATGACAGGCGGCGCACAAAATAAGTGAAATAATCGCCAAATGTTATCATTTGTTAATTTCTGGCACAGCTCAGAACAAACCGGCATTTTGCCTGAGCAGCAGCAGCGATATACCTTAAATAATTCGAATTGCAGCAAGGCGGCAAGTGGGTGAATCCCCAGGAGCTTACATCAGTAAGTGACTGGGGTGAGCACGCGCAGCCAACGCAGCTGCGGTTCGAAGTATGAAGGGTATAGAGTCAATTGATTTATCACTCGGATAATATAAATGCGTGCATTGATTATGTTGGTCACTTTATGGATCAGCGCGTTTGCGCTGCAGGCTGCCACCCCGAAAGACACACTGGTGGTCGCCGTGCCGTTGGATGGCATCATCAGTTTCGACCCGGCGGAAAGCTTTGAAACCGTCAGCAACAGCGTGCAGCGCAACATCTACCAGACGCTGGTGGAAGCGGACCGCAACACGCCGCAGAAACTGTCTCCGTTGCTGGCAACCTCATGGCAGACCGGCAGCACGCCACACAGTCTGGTGTTTAACCTCAAGCCGGGTGCTCACTTCTCCAGTGGCAATCCTGTGACGCCGCAAGATGTGATCTTTTCACTGACGCGCGCTGTGCAGTTGAACAAAGCGCCTTCTTTTATCCTCGCTGAGTTTGGCTGGACCAGCGCGAATATCGCCAGCCAGTTTAAGGTGCTGAATGACCATCAACTGGAGATTCAGTGGCCAGCCGCGATTGGCCAGGATCTGGCACTGCGACTGCTGACCGCGCCGGTGGCATCGGTGGTGGACAGCCAAACTGTGCAGCAACACGCTGCAAATAACGATCTCGGTAACGGCTGGCTGCACACCAATACCGCTGGCAGTGGCGCCTTCACCATCCAGCAATATGTGCCACAGCAGGCGCTGGTGCTGAGCGCCAATAAGCAGGCTAATCCACAGCCGCACCTGAAGCGTATTTTGCTGAAAGGTGTGGCCGATGCCGGCGCACGTCGTCTGTTGATTCAGCAGGGTGATGTCGATGTGGCTTACCAGCTGGGACCGGATCAGATTGATGCGCTGAAAAGCGATAAAAACCTGCGCATCGATGCCTTCCCCTCAAGCCTGGTGTATTACCTCGGCTTTAATACGCAGAACAAAGCACAGCCCGCGCTGGGTAATCCGGCCTTGTGGGAAGCGGCGCGCTGGTTGGTAGACTATCAATCCATCTCAAAGGATCTGCTGAAAGGGCAATACAGTATTCACCAGAGCTTCCTGCCGCAGGGCTTCGACGGTGCGCTGGACGATCAGCCATTCCATTACGATGTCGCAAAAGCCAAAGCGATATTGGCCAAAGGCGGCATTAAACCGGGCAGCAAATTTGCGCTGACGGTGATCAATCAGCCGCCTTACATTGATGTGGCGCAGGCGCTGCAGGCCAGCTTCGCCAAAGCGGATGTGCAAATTGAATTGCAGCCAGTGGCGGAATCCGAGCTGTGGAGCAAAATGCGCGGCCGTGATTTCCAGTCGATCTTTATCTACTGGGGCGCGGATTACGTAGACCCCAACACCAATGCCAGCGCCTTTGCCTACAACGTGCCGGGCGGCTCGAAAACCCTGGCGTGGCGTGTAGGTTGGGAGATACCAGAACTGAGCGCGAAGACGCGGGCAGCCGCAGGAGAAAGTGATGCCGCTAAGCGCCGTGCGTTGTATACCGATTTGCAAAAGACGGTTCAGCAGAACTCGCCGTTTGTGGTGCTGCTGCAAGGGGCGCAGCAGGTCGCGGTGCGTAATAACGTCAGCCATGTCCAACAGGGGATCGGGGTCAGCCTGCTGTATTTTGATGCGGTGCAGAAGCAGTAACGTCAAATTACTCACACTGATGTAGGGTGCGGCCATCAAGCTGCGCCCTACAAGATACCCATCGTGGCGCAATAAATTGCGCCGCCACCAGCCTCACTTGCTATTCTTTCAGGCATAACCTGTTGCCTGCGAGTGAAAAAACATGACCACCCCGCTCTTGATTGCTCAAACGCCTGACATCCAGTTATCCCTACTTTCCAATATGGCCAACCGCCACGGCCTGATCACCGGCGCTACCGGCACCGGGAAAACCGTGACGCTGCAAAAAATCGCCGAATCCTTCTCTAATATTGGCGTACCGGTCTTTATGGCCGACGTGAAAGGCGATCTGACGGGCGTGGCCGCTGCCGGGGAAGGTTCGGAAAAACTGCTGGCGCGACTGGAGAAGATCGGTGTGACCGACTGGCAAGCGCAGAAAAATCCGGTGATGGTGTGGGATATTTTTGCCGAGAAGGGTCATCCGGTCCGCGCCACCGTTTCCGATCTCGGTCCACTGCTGTTGGGGCGTTTGCTCAACCTCAATGAGGTGCAATCCGGCGTATTACAAATCATCTTCCGCATTGCAGACGACCAGGGCTTATTGCTGCTGGATTTCAAAGATCTGCGCGCCATGACGCAGTACATCGGCGATAACGCCAAATCCTTCCAAACCCAGTACGGCAATATCAACAGCGCCTCGGTAGGCGCTATTCAGCGCGGTCTGCTGGCGCTGGAGCAGCAAGGTGCCGAACACTTCTTTGGTGAACCGATGCTGGATATCCGTGACTGGATGCGCTGTGACAGCGAAGGCAAAGGGTTTATCAATATCCTGTCCGCAGAGAAGCTGTACCAGATGCCGAAACTCTATGCCACCAGCTTGCTGTGGCTGTTGGCTGAGTTGTACGAGCAACTGCCGGAAGCGGGTGATGTGGATAAGCCAAAAATGGTGTTCTTCTTTGATGAAGCGCACTTGCTGTTTACCGATGCTCCGCCGGTTTTACTGGAAAAAGTCGAACAGGTGATTCGCCTGATTCGCTCCAAAGGCGTTGGCGTTTACTTCGTGACGCAGAACCCATCTGATATTCCTGACAACGTGCTCGGTCAGTTGGGTAACCGCGTGCAGCATGCCCTGCGCGCCTTCACGCCAAAAGATCAGAAAGCGGTGAAAAGCGCCGCCGAAACCATGCGCGCCAATCCCGCCTTTGACACGGTCGAGGCGATTCAGGCTCTCGGTACCGGCGAAGCACTGATTTCATTTCTTGATGAAAAGGGCAGTCCATCAATGGTGCAGCGCGCAATGGTGATCGCGCCTGGCTCACGTATGGGGCCGATCAATCAGGATGAGCGTAACGGGCTGATCAACAACTCTCCTTTGTACGGTAAATACGATACCGAAGTGGATCGCGAATCTGCATTTGAGATGCTGCAAAAAGGGGTACAGGCCGCGCCGCAGCAAGCCAATGCGCCGGAAGCCAAAGGCAATAACGTCGACGTTGATGATGGCATTCTGGGTGGGTTGAAGGACATTCTGTTTGGCACCACCGGACCGCGCGGCGGGAAGCGCGATGGTGTGGTGCAGAGCGTCGCTAAAAGCGCGGCGCGTCAGGTGACCAATCAGATCATTCGTGGGGTGCTGGGCAGCCTGATGGGCGGGCGTCGTCGGTAACCTGTTGATTTAATGTGCCATCCGTAGCGGCGCTCTGTCCGCGGGAATAAGTTTGCAGGCCAGCGCGATGAATCGCGCCGCTACGCTTGGGTGCCAGGGGGCGTACCTTGGCGAACAGAACTCTGTGGTCTGCTAAGATCGGTATATGGATAAACATCAACAACTCATACGGAGTAAGCGCTTAGCGCTGTCGTTGCTGCTGATTGCCGCCGCGACTTTTGTGGTCACGCTGTTTCTACCGCCCAATTTTTGGGTGCTGGGGCTAAAGGCGGTTGCGGAAGCCTCGATGGTCGGTGCGCTGGCGGACTGGTTTGCGGTGGTGGCGCTGTTTCGTCGTGTGCCAGTGCCATTTATCTCACGCCATACGGCGATTATCCCGCGTAATAAAGATCGTATCGGCGAGAATCTTGGCCGCTTCGTGCAAGAGAAATTTCTCGAT
This sequence comes from Type-D symbiont of Plautia stali, assembly GCF_001485335.1. Lineage (NCBI taxonomy): Bacteria > Pseudomonadati > Pseudomonadota > Gammaproteobacteria > Enterobacterales > Enterobacteriaceae > Type-D symbiont of Plautia stali. The sequence goes on from NZ_BBOC01000023.1 coordinate 48,125, forward strand.
ACCGACTCACTGCTGGCGCTGATTCGTCGCCATGATCCCTCGCAGCTGCTGGCGCAATGGCTCAATACCCCCGGCAATGCCGAACGCATCGGCCGTCATCTGTTACAGGTGATGCGCGGTTTTCTCGACCTGACTGATGATGAACGTATTCAACGTTTTATCCGACGCGCGGTGTACCGGGCGCTGGATAAGGTCGATCTCACGCAGTCCAGCGCGCTACTGCTCGACAGCCTGACCAAAAACAATCGCCATCAGGAACTGCTGGATGCCGCCGTTCAGCAACTGTTACGCCTGCTGCATAAGCCCGGTACGCGAGAGTTTATTGCCACGCAGATTGTGCGCTGGCTTAAGCGCGAGCATCCGATCAAGGCCAAAATGCTGCCAACCGAATGGCTGGGCGAGCACAGCGCAGATCTAGTGGCGAATGCGGTCGATTCGATTCTGGACCAGGTGGCACTCGATCAGGGCCATGAATTGCGGCTCGGTTTTAACCGTGCGGTACAACGGTTGATTGAGAAGCTAAAAACCGATCCCGAAATGGCGGAGCGTGCCGAGGTGATCAAGAACTGGTTGAAAGAGGATGAGTCACTGAATCGCTACATCGGCGAACTGTGGCAAGACCTGCGCAATTGGCTTAAAGCGGATCTCGCCAGCGATGATTCCCGTGTTCAGGAGCGCGTCAGACTGGCGGCGCTGTGGTTCGGTGAAACTCTTGCCGCCGATGAAACGCTACGCACCTCAATGAATCAGCATCTGGAAGACGCCGCACGCAGCGTGGCACCTGAGTTTGCCGAGTTTCTGACGCGCCACATTAGCGATACGGTGAAAAGCTGGGATGCGCGAGAGATGTCACAACAGATCGAGTTGAACATCGGCCGCGATTTGCAGTTTATTCGCATCAATGGAACCTTGGTGGGCGGGACGATTGGCCTGGTTCTGTATCTGTTGTCGCAGTTGCCGGTTCTAGTAGAGACAATTCGGCAATAAAAAGGTCGCCATCAATGGCGACCCTACTTCGGTTTCGTAGGGGGCCGCATTCATGCGGCCCACTCTTCAATCAACGGCGTTTCAGCAGCATATACAAGCTTATCGCGAAGAACGCGGCGCTTGGCAGGATGGCACCCAGAATCGGCGGGATGCCGTAAACCAGGCTGAGCGGGCCGAAGATCTGGTCCAGTACGTAGAACAGGAAGCCAAAGCTAATACCCGTGACCACACGTACCCCCATCGAGACGCTACGCAGCGGACCAAAGATAAACGACAGCGCCATCAGCATCATCACCGCAACCGACAGCGGCTGGAAGATTTTGCCCCACATATTCAGCAGATAGCGTCCGGAAACCTGGCCGCTCTGCTTGAGATATTTGCTGTAGTTATACAGGCCGCTGATCGACAGCGCGTCCGGGTCCAACGCCACCACACCGAGTTTGTCGGGAGTCAGGTTAGTTTTCCATTCCCCGCCCAGACTCTGTGAGCCGGTGATTTGCTTGGCATCGCTGAGATTGGACTCATCCACCTGCGACAGCACCCACAATTTCTTATCCGCATTCCAGGTGGCACTTGCGGCATAACGCACGCTCTGCAAACGACGCTGATCGGTGAAGGTATAGATGCTGACACCATCAATCTCGCTATCGCTTTTGATGCGTTCGATGTAGATGAAATCATGTCCATCTTTTGCCCATAAGCCACTCTGGGTCGACATCAACGAACCGCCATACAGCTGCTGTGCACGGTAGTTACGCGCCATCTGCTCGCCCTGAGGGGCGACAAATTGTCCGATGGCCATGGTCAACAGCACCAGCGGGATCGCGGTTTTCATCACGGCCAGCGCGACCTGCAGACGGGTAAAGCCCGATGCCTGCATGACGACCAGTTCACTGCGCTGTGCCAATGTCCCCAACCCCAGCAGCGCACCCAGCAGCGCCGCCATTGGGAAGAAGATTTCGATATCTTTTGGCACGCTGAGCAGCGTGTAATAGCCAGCGTCCAGCGCGGTATAGGCGCCCTGCCCGGTTTTACGCAGCTGATCGACGAACTTGATGATGCCCGACAGCGACACCAGCATGAACAGCGTCATCATGATGGTATTGAAGATGGTTTTACCGATATAGCGATCAAGGACCTTAAACATCACACCGATCCTCCACGGCTAAAGCGGCCACGAATGCGTCGCATCGGTACCGTATCCCACAGGTTCAAGATCACCGCCAGCGCCAGGTAAGCGAGGTTCACCACCCACATCCAGATGGCGGGATCGAACTTGCCTTTCGCCGCGTTAGATCGCAACGAACTCTGTAACAGGAAGAAGATCAAGTACAGCAGCATAGCGGGCAGCATTGACAGCACACGGCCCTGGCGTGGGTTGACCACACTCAACGGCACCACCATCAGCGCCATCACCAACACGGCAAACACCAAGGTTAAACGCCAGTGGAACTCCGCCTGGAACTGCGGTGTTTTGTTCTTATATAGCGTGCTGATACTCGCCTGATCGGCGTCGTTCGGATCGAGCGTGGCTTCCTTGTAGCCCACCAGCGCCTGATAATTGGTGAAATCCGTGATACGGAAATCGCGCAACATGGCCGTGCCTTCAAAGCGCGTGCCTTTATCCAGGGTCACCACCTGCGAGCCGTCTTTACGCTGCTCCATATGACCGCTGTCGGCTAGCACCACTGAAGGACGTGCATTCCCTTTCGGACGCAGCTGCGCCAGGAACACGCTACCAAAATGGTTGCCTTTCACGTTTTCCACGAACAGCACGCTATTGCCGTCGCTGGAGGTCTGGAACTGACCCGCCGCGAGCGCTGCCGCACCTGGGTTGGCCTTGGCATTTTGCGTCACTTCATCTTGATAACGCGATGACCATGGCCCTAACCAGATGACGTTGACTGCCGCTACCGCCGAGGTGAGCAACATCAAAATCATCGCGGCCTTAACCAGCACGCTTTTGCCCAGTCCGCAGGCATGCATCACCGTGATTTCACTTTCGGTGTACAGCCGCCCAAGGGTCATTAAAATCGCCAGAAACAAGCTTAGGGGCAGGATAAGTTGTGCCATTTCAGGCACGCCAAGTCCTAACAATGTCAGAACCAGATTTGTTGGGATCTCGCCATCCACCGCAGCACCCAAAATCCTGACTAACTTCTGGCAAAAGAAGATCAGTAGCAGGATGAAGAGGATAGCCAGCTGGCTTTTGAGCGTTTCCCGAACCAGATATCTAATGATGATCACGCTTAGTACGCCTGTGATAACTTGTCTTTTTGCAGGAAAATCGCTAGTTTCAACGCTTATCAGCCATTTTTCTTCATCAATGGCCGTCATCGTAGCTAAAATAGTATGACGAACGCGTTAGAGTGGTGAAAAAACAACACATTTCCACCCCTACTCATTATGACCGCCAGCGTTAAATTGTCATGGCGTCGCAACAAAATAATGGGTTACGAACGCGCTACATTCTAACGACAGCTAAGGCCGTTGTCTTTAAGATTCAGGAGAGTGCATGGAGTTCAGTGTAAAAAGCGGTAGTCCGGAAAAACAGCGTAGCGCCTGCATCGTTGTTGGCGTTTTCGAACCGCGCCGTTTATCACCTATTGCCGAGCAGCTGGATAAAATCAGCGACGGCTACATCAGCGCTCTGCTGCGCCGCGGTGAACTGGAAGGCAAGGTTGGCCAGACGCTGTTGCTGCACCATGTGCCGAATATCCTGTCCGAGCGCATCTTGCTGATCGGCTGTGGTAAAGAGCGTGAGCTGGATGAACGCCAGTACAAACAGGTGATTCAGAAAACCATCAACACGCTGAACGACACCGGCTCAATGGAAGCCGTATGCTTCCTGACTGAACTGCACGTTAAAGGGCGCAATACCTACTGGAAAGTTCGCCAGGCGGTGGAAACCTCGAAAGAAGCGCTCTACAACTTCGATCAGTTAAAAAGCAATAAGGTCGAACCGCGTCGTCCGCTGCGTAAGCTGGTGTTCAATGTACCAACGCGCCGTGAACTCACCAGTGGCGAACGTGCTATTCAGCACGGTTTAGCGGTGGCAGCCGGTGTCAGAGCCGCCAAAGATCTCAGCAACATGCCGCCGAATATTTGTAACGCCGCGTATCTGGCGTCGCAGGCGCGTCAGTTAGCCGATGCCTACAGCAAAAATGTCACCACGCGTGTGATCGGCGAACAGCAGATGAAAGAGCTGGGCATGAACGCTTACCTGGCGGTCGGTGCCGGTTCGCACAATGAATCGCTGATGTCAGTGATTGAGTACAAAGGCAGTACCGATCCGGAAGCACGTCCGATTGTGCTGGTCGGTAAAGGCCTGACCTTCGATTCCGGTGGTATCTCGATCAAACCGGCTGACTCGATGGATGAGATGAAGTACGACATGTGCGGTGCGGCCTCAGTGTACGGCGTGATGCGCATGGTGGCGGAACTCAATCTGCCGCTGAACGTGGTCGGCGTGCTGGTCGGCTGTGAGAACATGCCGGATGGCCGCTCGATGCGTCCTGGCGATGTGCTGACCACCATGTCCGGTCAGACCGTGGAAGTGCTGAACACCGATGCCGAAGGCCGTCTGGTGCTGTGTGACGCGCTGACCTACGTTGAGCGTTTCGAGCCAGAAGTGGTGATTGATATTGCTACTCTGACCGGTGCTTGCGTGATTGCACTGGGTCACCATGTCAGTGGTTTGATGTCAAACCACAACCCACTGGCACACGAGCTGATCAGTGCTTCCGAGCAGTCCGGTGACCGTGCGTGGCGTCTGCCAATGGCCGATGAGTATCAGGAACAGCTAGAATCCAATTTTGCCGATATGGCGAACATTGGTGGCCGTCCCGGCGGTGCTATCACTGCCGCCTGTTTCCTGGCACGCTTCGCCCGTAAGTTTAACTGGGCACACCTGGATATCGCGGGCACCGCATGGCGCTCTGGCAAGGCCAAAGGTGCCACTGGTCGCCCGGTTCCTTTGCTGTCGCAGTTCCTGTTGAACCGCGCGGGTCTGAACGGCGACGATTAAAGTCTTCTGCGATCATTGAAACGGTGCGCATACATGCGCACCCTACTGGACTTGTAGGGTCGCCTTTAATGGCGACCTTATTATTGGACGCAGCGGACTTGCTGAAGCACAATGCCCCACAGTCATCAATGGAAATAACCCCGCCATGAAAAACGCCACTTTCTATGTGATGGAGTCAGAAAGCGCCAGCGACGGCCTCAGCGCCATCGAAGCCCTGGTGTGCGATCTGGCCGAAACACGCTGGCGTGACGGCAAGCGCATACTGATTGCCTGTGAAAACGAAGAGCAGGCCAACCGTCTGGATGAAGCGCTATGGCAGCGCCCCGCCAACGCTTTTGTGCCCCATAACCTGGCCGGTGAAGGCCCGCGTTACGGTGCGCCGGTGGAACTGGCCTGGCCGCAGCGCCGTGGCAGTTCACCGCGCGACCTGTTGATCAGTTTGCTGCCACAGTTCGCAGATTTTGCTACGGGTTTCCATGAAGTGATAGACTTTGTTCCTTACGAAGAATCCTTAAAACAACTAGCGCGCGACCGCTATAAAGCCTATCGCAGCGTTGGTTTCCAATTGAATACGGCGACGCCACCTCCGCCGCAAACGACAGTGTAGAAATGGAAAAGACATATAACCCGCAAGATATCGAGCAGCCGCTCTACGAGCACTGGGAACAGCAGGGCTACTTTAAACCGAATGGCGATACCAGCCAGGAAAGCTTTTGCATCATGATCCCGCCGCCGAACGTCACCGGCAGCTTGCATATGGGTCACGCTTTCCAGCAGACCATCATGGATACCATGATCCGTTACCAGCGTATGCAGGGGAAAAATACCCTGTGGCAGGCAGGTACTGACCATGCCGGTATCGCGACGCAGATGGTTGTTGAACGTAAGATCGCCGCTGAAGAGGGCAAAACCCGCCAGGATTATGGTCGTGACGCCTTCATCGACAAAATCTGGCAGTGGAAAGCGGAATCTGGCGGCACGATTACGCGTCAGATGCGTCGCCTCGGCAACTCCGTGGATTGGGAGCGTGAGCGCTTCACCATGGATGAAGGCCTGTCTAACGCGGTGCGTGAAGTCTTCGTCCGCCTGTATAAAGAGAACCTGATTTACCGTGGCAAGCGCTTGGTGAACTGGGATCCTAAACTGCGCACGGCTATCTCCGATCTGGAAGTGGAAAACCGCGAGAGCAAAGGCTCTATGTGGCATATCCGCTATCCACTGGCTGACGGCGTTAAAACTGCAGAAGGTAAAGATTATCTGGTGGTTGCCACCACCCGTCCGGAAACCCTGTTGGGCGATACCGGCGTGGCGGTGAATCCGGAAGATCCGCGCTACAAAGATCTGATCGGCAAAGAGCTGATCCTGCCGCTGGTGAATCGTCGCATCCCGATCGTTGGCGATGAGCACGCGGACATGGAAAAAGGCACCGGCTGCGTGAAGATCACCCCTGCGCATGACTTTAATGACTATGAAGTCGGTCGTCGTCACAAGCTGCCGATGATTAACATCCTGACCTTTGATGGCGATATCCGTGAACGTGCGGAAGTGTTCGACACCAATGGCGAAGTCAGCGACGAGTGTGCGGATGAGATCCCAGCCCAGCTCCAGAAAATGGAACGTTTCGCGGCGCGTAAAGCGATTGTGGCTGCGGTTGACGAAATCGGCCTGTTGGACGAAATCAAACCTCACGACTTGACCGTTCCTTACGGCGACCGTGGCGGCGTAGTCATCGAGCCAATGCTCACCGACCAATGGTATGTTCGCACCGCTCCGCTGGCGAAAGTCGCGGTTGAAGCGGTAGAGAATGGCGATATCCAGTTCGTACCAAAACAGTACGAAAACATGTACTTCTCGTGGATGCGTGACATTCAGGATTGGTGCATCTCACGTCAGCTGTGGTGGGGCCACCGTATCCCTGCATGGTACGACAACGACGGTAACGTCTATGTTGGCCGCACGGAGCAAGAAGTGCGTCAGGAAAATAACCTGGCTGACGTGGTCGTTCTGCGTCAGGACGACGACGTGCTGGATACCTGGTTCTCATCCGGTCTGTGGACGTTCTCCACCCTGGGTTGGCCAGAGAATACTGAAGCGTTGCGCACCTTCCACCCAACCAGCGTGCTGGTGAGCGGCTTCGATATTATCTTCTTCTGGATCGCGCGCATGATCATGCTGACCATGCACTTCATCAAAGATGAAAACGGTAAGCCGCAGGTACCGTTTAAAACCGTCTATATGACCGGTTTGATCCGTGATGAAGAAGGCCAGAAGATGTCGAAATCGAAAGGTAACGTCATCGATCCACTGGATATGATCGACGGGATTTCACTGGAAGATCTGCTGGAAAAACGCACCGGTAACATGATGCAGCCACAGCTGGCTGAGAAGATCCGCAAACGTACCGAGAAGCAGTTCCCGGACGGTATTGTGGCATCCGGTACCGACGCATTGCGCTTTACCCTGGCGGCGCTGGCCTCAACCGGCCGCGATATTAACTGGGATATGAAGCGTCTGGAAGGCTATCGCAACTTCTGTAACAAGCTGTGGAACGCCAGCCGTTTCGTGCTGATGAACACCGAAGAGCATGATTGCGGTCAAAATGGCGGCGAGATGAAGCTGTCGCTGGCAGACCGCTGGATTCTGACCGAATTCAACAGCACCGTGAAAGCCTATCGTGAAGCGCTGGATAGCTATCGCTTTGATATCGCTGCCAACATTCTGTATGACTTCACCTGGAACCAGTTCTGTGACTGGTATCTGGAGCTGACCAAGCCAGTGATGGACAACGGTAGCGAAGCGGAACTGCGCGGTACGCGTAATACGCTGGTGACCGTGCTGGAAGCCTTGCTGCGTCTGGCGCATCCGATCATTCCTTACATCACCGAAACCATCTGGCAGCGTGTGAAGGGTCTGAAGAACATCGATCACGATACCATCATGCTGCAGGCCTTCCCGCAGTTTGACGCGGCGAAAGAAGATGCCGAGGCGAAAGCCGATATCGAGTGGATGAAGCAGGCAATTGTCGCGGTGCGTAACATCCGTGCTGAGATGAACATTTCTCCGGGCAAACCGCTGGATGTGTTGTTGCGTGATTGCTCCCCTGCGGCACAGCGTCGCGTGGAAGAGAACCGCAACTTCCTGTCTCGTCTGGCGCGTCTGGCCAGCCTGGAGATTTTGCCTGCGGGTGAGAAAGGACCACTTTCAGTCACTAAGATTGTAGAAGGCGCTGAGTTGCTGATCCCCATGGCGGATCTGGTGAACAAAGAAGCGGAGCTGGAGCGTCTGGCGAAAGAGCTGACCAAGCTGGATGTAGAGATTGAGAAGATCCAAGTCAAGCTGGCGAACGAAGGCTTTGTTGCTCGTGCACCGGAAGCAGTGGTGGCGAAAGAGCGCGATCGCATCGTTGAGCTGGAACAATCAAAAGCAAAACTGATTGAACAGCAGGGCGTGATTGCGGCATTGTAAGCGCATCAGTCCAATTGCTAAATCATAGCCGGGCACTGCCCGGCTTTTTTACACCGGAAGAGAATGATGACCACCGCTACGCCACTGAATTTGCAGGTGCGCCCGATTACTGCGGCCGATAACCCTCTCATTGCGCAAGTGATCCGTGATGTGTCCGCGGAATTCGGCCTCACGGCAGATAAAGGCTACACCGTTTCGGACCCCAACCTCGATCGGCTGTTCGAACTCTATAGCGAAGCCCATAGCGCATACTGGATCGTTGAGCATGACGGTGTGGTGGTTGGCGGCGGCGGTGTGGCACCGCTGGCGTGTAGCGCGCCGGATATCTGCGAATTGCAGAAGATGTACTTCCTGCCGCAGGTGCGCGGTTTAGGTCTGGCGCGTGGGCTCGCGCTGCGTGCCATGGACTATGCCCGTCAACAGGGCTTTCGCCGCTGCTATCTGGAAACCACCGGCAGCCTGACGCGAGCGATTAAGCTCTACGAGTCGCTGGGATTCGAGTTGATTGATAACGCCATGGGCTGCACTGGCCACGGTGACTGCGAAGTACGGATGCTGAAGGTACTGTGATGCAGACATGAGGGCGATTCTCGCCCTCACCCCAACCTTAAAACGCTGGCACACCACTGTGAAAACGCAATTCGCCATCAGGCTCGCTGATCAAACGCGCCTCAGCCTCACCAAAAGTCTGCACGCGTGGGGCAATATCCTTCACAGAGATCTGTTCCGCCAGCTTCAGGTAATCCTGATAGTGGCGTGCTTCAGAACGCAGCAGCGAGATGTAGAATTTCTGCAGCTGATCATCAAGATACGGCGCAAGGCTGGCAAAACGTTCGCAGGAACGCGCTTCGATATACGCACCGCAAATCAACTTATCCACCAGCGCATCGGGTTCATAGGTGCTGATTTCGCGAATCAATCCTTTGGCGTATCGGCTGGCGGTGGTTTTGCGGTATGGCAAACCGCGTGACTGCATAATCTCCCAGACCTGATAAAAATGATGCAGCTCTTCTTTGATCAACAGCACCATCATCTCGACTAAGTCATCCGCCCACGGCAGTTCGTTACGCACAATGATGCTTTTGGTCAGATTCTTATGCGCATTGATAAAGTTGCTGTCCGGCTCATCGCGATAAATGAAATCTTCATAAGGTTTGAGCCACGCCAGAATGGCATCGCCACTCGGCTTATCGGCCACATACTTACGAATAATAAACACCGCAGTTTGTGCCGCCTTAAGCTCACACACCATGTGATCGGTGAGCAGCAGCGTCAGGTTTTCCGGTTTGCGCGCCTCATCAATCCACGCTTGTGGCGTGCGGCAATGCAGAAAATTATGAATGGGTTCTAACAGGGGAGCGTAGTTCATCGGCGTTCTTTATGCTGGCGGGAGAAGTCAATCAGGGCGGCAGCTGCCGCCCATTAAGGCTTAGTGACGCACACCGTCGTCTTCTTCGTCGTCGATGAAATCACCGTCGTCATCTTCATCTTCGGCGTCTGGATCTTCAAAGTAGGTGCCCCAACCGTCGTAATCGACGTTGAATTTACCCGCCAGATTCACCAGCTGCTCAACCTGCGCATCAATCAGTTCGGCTTTCAGCGCCCCTTCGCTCAGGATGTCCACGCACATCACGGTGCCGCCCTCTTCCAACTCCAGCTCTTCCGGTTCGCTGACCTCAAAGCCCAGTTTGAAAGCTTCCACCGCCACTTTTTCCAGTGAGTCGAAGTTGTTGCAGGAGAGGTGATGCTCGATAGTGTAAAGCGCATCCGGATCGCTGCCGTCCTCCAGCAACTCTTCAATGATCAGGCGGGTTTCTTCGCGCTGTTCTTCCAGCAATGCTTCGTATGCCATGGGCGTGTCCTCAAAATGTTCGGCGTGAATGCAATTATTTTCCCACACTGCCTCGCGCGCCACTACACAAAACAGAAAGTTTCTTAACGCCGGGGTTGAAAATGCATATTCATACGGTTAGATTGAATTTTAATTCATTATTGATCCACATCTGGAGCGCTGTATGAGTCAGCTGTATTCGAGACACTTCCTGAGATTGCTGGATTTCACCCCAGCTGAAATCGCCAACCTGCTCAATCTCGCAGGTGAATTAAAACACGCAAAGAAAAATGCCACTGAAACCCAGTACCTGAAAGGCAAGAATATCGCGCTCATCTTCGAAAAAGACTCGACCCGTACACGATGCTCTTTCGAAGTTGCCGCATACGATCAGGGCGCTAACGTGACTTACCTCGGCCCAAGCGGCAGCCAGATTGGCCATAAAGAATCGATGAAAGACACCGCGCGCGTATTGGGCCGTATGTATGACGGTATCCAGTATCGTGGCTTCGGTCAGGAACTGGTCGAAACCCTGGCAGAGTTTGCCGGTGTCCCTGTGTGGAACGGTTTGACCACCGAATTCCACCCTACGCAGCTGCTGGCCGATTTACTCACCATGCAAGAGCACTTACCGGGTAAACCGCTCAGCGAGATGACGCTGGTGTACGTGGGTGACGCGCGCAATAACATGGGCAACAGCATGCTGGAAGCTGCTGCACTGGTTGGGCTGGATCTGCGTCTGGTGGCACCAAAAGGCTGCTGGCCGGAAGAGCAACTGGTGGAACAGTGCCGCGTGGCGGCGCAGCAAACCGGTGGCAAAATCACGCTGACCGAAGACATTGCCGAAGGCGTGCAAGGTGCGGATTTCATCTACACTGATGTTTGGGTGTCGATGGGCGAAGCCAAATCGGTGTGGGAAGAGCGTATTGCGCTGCTGCGCCCGTATCAGGTGAACAGTGCGATGCTGGCGCTTACCGGCAATCCACAGGTGAAATTTCTGCACTGCCTGCCTGCCTTCCATGATGACCAAACCACCTTGGGCCGTCAGATGGCAGAGCAGTATGGCCTGAATGATGGCATGGAAGTGAGCAACGAGGTGTTTGAGTCAACGCACAGTATCGTGTTCGATCAGGCCGAAAACCGCATGCACACCATCAAAGCGGTGATGGTGGCAACGCTGGGTAAGCCGTAAAAGCAAACGTTTACCCCGTGCGCGATTTCTGCTTGATGCAAATCAGTGAATGCGTATAATGCGCCACAATTTGCCGGAGGAAACATGCAACAGCGCAGCGTACAATTTGCCGCTCTACCCCGCCTGACCACAGGCGATGCACCTGTTTCTTTCCGTCATTCATTGATCGTAAAAAAGCCCCTTAAGCAGGGGCTTTTTTTTGTCCGCAATCCGGCAGCGCAGAGGAGAACGCTATGGCCAACCCGCTATATCGCAAGCACATTATTTCTATTAACGACCTCAATCGCGATGAGCTGGAGCTGGTGTTACACACCGCCGCTCAGTTGAAGGCGCATCCCCAGCCGGAACTGCTGAAGCACAATGTGATTGCCAGCTGTTTCTTTGAAGCCTCCACCCGTACGCGTCTCTCATTCGAGACGGCGATGCATCGTTTAGGCGCATCAGTGGTGGGCTTCGCCGATGGCAGCAACACCTCGCTGGGCAAGAAGGGCGAAACTCTCGCAGACACCATTTCCGTGATCAGCACTTACGTGGATGCGATTGTGATGCGTCATCCACAGGAAGGTGCGGCACGACTGGCCACCGAGTTCTCCAGCGGCATCCCAATTCTGAATGCCGGAGACGGCGCGAACCAGCATCCAACACAAACATTGCTGGATCTGTTCACCATCCGCGAAACCCAAAGCCGCCTCGACAACCTGAATGTGGCCATGGTCGGTGACCTGAAATATGGTCGCACCGTGCACTCGCTGACGCAGGCGCTGGCCAAGTTCACTGGCAACCGTTTTTACTTTATCGCTCCCGATGCACTGGCGATGCCGTCTTACATTACTGACATGCTGGATGAGCAAAACATTGTGTGGTCGCGTCATGACAGCATCGAAGAAGTGATGCCAGAACTGGATATTCTCTACATGACGCGCGTGCAGAAAGAGCGCCTCGATCCTTCCGAGTACGCCAACGTGAAGGCGCAGTTCATTCTGCGCGCCGCGGATTTAGTCGGTGCCCGCGATAACATGAAGGTGCTGCACCCATTGCCGCGTATTGATGAGATCACCACTGATGTCGACAGCACGCCGCACGCCTGGTATTTCCAGCAGGCAGGCAACGGCATCTTCGCCCGCCAGGCCTTGTTAGCACTGGTACTCAATAGCGAACTGGCCCTGTAAGGAGAAACCGATGACTCACGATAATAAATTGCAGGTTGAAGCCATCAAACGCGGCACGGTGATTGACCATATTCCCGCGCAGGTCGGTTTTAAATTGCTGTCACTGTTCCGTCTGACCGAAACCGATCAACGCATCACCATTGGCCTGAATCTCCCTTCTGGCGAAATGGGCCGCAAGGATCTGATCAAGATCGAGAACACCTTCCTGACCGACGATCAGATCAACCAGCTGGCAGTATACGCGCCACTCGCCACGGTAAATCGCATCGACGATTACGAAGTGGTGGCCAAGATCGCCCCTACGCTGCCGGATCGCATTGAGCGCGTGCTCACCTGTCCGAACAGCAACTGCATCAGCCGCAGTGAACCGGTATTCAGCAGTTTTGCGGTGAAGCAGCGTGATGATGATGTGCACCTGAAGTGCAAATACTGCGAGAAAGAGTTCGCGCGCCACGTGGTTCTCGGCCACTGGTAATCACTCGTGTCGCCACTAAACTCAAAACAATTCGAGGTTCAGGAAGGCGGCAAGTGCATGAATCCTCAGGAGCTTACACAAGTAAGTGACTGAGGTGAATGCACGTAGCCAACGCACCTGCAACTCGAAGTATGAAGGGTATATAATGGGGCGATCATTTTCGTGATTGGCAGGTGTCAATCGCACACTTTCAAGGAGAAACAATGTCTCGCGAAATCAGCACTGAAAAAGCACCCGCAGCAATTGGCCCTTATGTGCAGGGCGTGGATCTTGGCAGCATGATCATCACTTCAGGCCAGATTCCCGTGGATCCGGCGACCGGGGCCGTGGCGGATGATGTCTCTGCGCAGGCGCGTCAGTCGCTGGAGAATGTGAAGGCGATTGTTGAAGCCGCTGGCCTGAAAGTGGGCGACATTGTCAAAACCACCGTGTTCGTGAAAGACCTGAATGACTTCGCCACCGTAAATGCCACTTATGAAGCCTTTTTCACTGAGCACAACGCCAGCTTCCCAGCGCGTTCTTGCGTAGAAGTGGCGCGTCTGCCAAAAGATGTGAAGATTGAAATCGAGGCGATTGCAGTTCGCCGTTGATTTAAAACATCGCGCAATAAATTGCGTAATGTATGTCAGTTAAGGACTCAGGCTGCTTATTGATAAGTGGCCTTTCTTTTCTGTGCGGGCAATGTGCCCTTTTTGACAACTCACACTGAAGCTAATGAGCCGGCTGGGGCCGCACCGGGGCAGGCATTCCGCAGCGCTGAGCTGAACGAGTATGCCAGGAGAGCCCGCAGGACGCGGGCGAAAGGTGGCGCTGGAACATGGATGTTCCATCGGCACCGGTCCGTTAAGGCAGACGAGCGAAGTGAAGGCACCGCGTAGCGGCGCGAGGACCGCCAGCCCCGGTGCGGCTCCAGACGGCGTTATCGTCAGTCGCTTAACTGACGAGTATTACGCCATAAATTTCGCCGCACAAATGTTTGCTTAACCTAGCGGCGCGATCGGTTATTTAGACGCTCGCAACAGCTTCTCCAGCGGACGAACCAGCGCCAACACCGTCTCATCCTGCACCTGTGCAGCGGCATCCAGTTTGGTATGCATGTCGGCCACTTCACTGGCGCCGTACGCCTGATTGCGCTGCATCGCATTGACCAAATCCAGCCCCATCCGGCTCAGTTGCGCCACTTGCTGTGCCTGCTGCTGCAACGGCTTAAGCTGGTAATTCGCTAAAATCAGCGGCATCACCGCATCGCTGTTGTTTTGCCAACGCTGTAGCTGCTGGCGAATGGCGTTAGCAGCGGCGTGATCCTCTCGGTTGGCAATCAGCGCATCCACCTGTTTATCCAGCAAGCGCACCGGCTCGCTTTCGGCTGGCAGCACATCCGCCAGGCGATTGAGCGGCTCAAAGTAATCATAATGCCCTGCCTGGAACTTCAGATGCTGGCGCGTGTAGTACTGTGCCGGTTCCAGCACTTCCGCCAGCACGCGCAGCGGTGTAATGTCGCTGGTATTCGCCAGACGCATCATCTGCACTTCCGCCTGCTGATGCTGCTGAAGCCCCACCGACACCGTGCCCCAACGATCCACCGCGCTCAGGCGCTGATACATATTGTCGCTGTCCGTGACATCCTTCGCAGACCACAGGCGTTCTGCCACCACAAAGGCGCGCGGCCACAGGCGGGTATCAATCACCCGGCTATTGACGTTTTCCGCCCACAGTGCCGCTTCACCGCCCATCAGGTTATTTTGCATCTGTTCCGGCGAAGGCACGGAAGGTTGAATCCCAGCGGGCACCTGAGCCAGCTTGCTGCCTTCAGCCGGATAACGCACATTGCCCACCAGCATATAGCCAGTCAGTTTGTCCTGTGTCAGCGTGACCATCGGCTGGAAAGGCCCCATCCAGGTATCAACGCTAAACGTTAGCTGAGTGGGCGACAGCCAGCGAATGTCGCTGACCATCCGCCGCGCTTTGCCACTAAAGTCAATAAATCCACGCCAGCCGCTTTTGCCTTCCACCAGGGTGAAGCTGCCTTTTACCGGGCTGCCTTTCAGGCGCGGCATGGTGAACTGCCAGCTCTGCGCCTGCTCATCGGCTTGAATCTGGTCCTGGCCATTGAGGCCCTGCGGCCAGGGTTCGTTGCGATAGTGATAGGCCGCAGTTTGGGGCTGATCAAGATAGAAACCGGTTGAGAGAATGCCGCGGAAATCGTGTTTTGCCGCCTCTCCCAACGCATCTTGCCCCTGCCAGGATTGGATCAAAATACTTTTCGGCAGATCGGGATGATAGACCTCATCCCAACCAATCATCCGGCGTTGGTGGGCTTCGAGGATCTTCTCAACACGCTGATTGAACCATGCCTGCAAGGCGTGCGTGTCTTTCAGGCCGTGGTCGCGCATAAACTGCTGAATCTTCGGTGAGTCGTTCCATTGTGTTGGATCGACTTCATCACCACCGATGTGAACATAAGGATCGGGGAAGATGGCCGTCACCTCCCCCATCAGCGTATCGATAAAGGTAAACACCGCTTCGTTGCTGGGATCGAGTAACGGTTTAAACACCCCCCAACCGCGCTCCATCTGATAAGGACCCGGCGCACTCAGCAGTTCAGGCATCGCCACGGCGATCGCGGAAGCGTGTCCTGGCACGTCAATTTCTGGCACCACACGCACGCCGCGCTGGGTGGCGTAACGCACCACATCGCGCATCTGCTGCTGAGTGTAGAAGAGACCATCGCTGGCCTTCTCCTGTAACTGTGGATAGTGGCTTGAAGCAAAACGCCAGCCTTGGTCATCCGTCAAATGCCAGTGGAATACGTTCATGCGCGCAGCGGCGATACCATCAATCTGTCGCTTGACGGTTTCGATCGGCAGGAAGTGGCGCGCCGAATCGATCAGCACCCCGCGCCACGGGAATCGCGGTTTATCGTCTATGGTGACGTAAGGAATCTGCGTTCCCGTCTCATTATTCTCAATCAACTGCAGCAGCGTTTCCATGCCGCGCATCGCACCAAAGCGCGTGTTGGCTTTCAGCAGTACACCGCTGCTGTTGACCTCCAGATGATAGCTCTCATCGCTGTCAGGCTGCGGCAGCGGGTCAATCGCTTGGGCGATTTGTACCTGAATAGTGGCCGGGTTGCTCGGTGCACTGGCGGGCAGCAGTGGCCAGCCAGTCTGGCGCGAAATTCGCGCGCGCCAGCGGGCTTCCGCGCCCTCC
>NZ_BBOC01000024.1:0-64019 GCF_001485335.1 Type-D symbiont of Plautia stali
GGGCAGAACAAATCTGGCTGCGCGCCTGTAACGGAGAGGCCGTTAACGCCGCTTAACCGAAACTATGCCGTTTTGGAATGGGGGGTGTGAATTGCTCATTGGCTTTAAAACGCTGAAGTACTCCATTGTGGTGGCTCATCCTGATGAATCAGCGGAGAGCCACAATGGAAAACAAAGCGTTAGTCTGGAAATGGGTTGAAGAACATCAAGCGGTGTTTTGCGACTTAAGCGATCGTGTCTGGGGTATGCCGGAAATTTGTTATACCGAATATCGCTCAGTGGCTGAACATACCGCCATGTTGCAACAGCAAGGTTTCCGCGTGACGGAAAACGTGGCAGACATTCCCACCGCCGTGATGGGCGAGGCCGGAGATGGTGGTCCTATTATCGCTTTCCTCGGCGAATATGATGCGCTGCCGGGCCTGAGCCAGGCTGCGGGTGTCGCCAGTTACTCCCCGCTTCCAGGCAATGGCAATGGTCACGGGTGTGGACACAATTTGCTGGGTTCAGCCGCCATGCTGGCCGCCACCGCATTGAAATCCTGGCTTGAAGAGTCAGGCTTACCTGGTCGCGTGCGTTACTACGGCTGCCCGGCAGAAGAAGGCGGTGCGGCGAAATCATTTATGGCACGCGCCGGCGCGTTTGACGGTGTCGATGTGGCGATTACCTGGCATCCAAGCGCACATCATGAAGTGGCCAAACCGCTGTCACTGGCGAATACGCGTATGGATTTCGCCTTCCGTGGCCGTTCATCTCACGCGGCGGCCTCCCCGCATCTTGGCCGTAGCGCGCTGGACGCCGCAGAATTGATGAACGTTGGGGTGCAGTTTCTGCGTGAACACGTGCCGCAAGATTCACGCATTCACTATGCCTTCCTTGATGCAGGCGGCGTGGCGCCAAATGTGGTTCAGGCCAAATCAACCGTGCGTTATGCCATTCGCTCCCGCGATGTGCACGCCATGTTTGAACTCAATGAGCGCGTAAAACGTGTGGCGCAAGGTGCTGCCATCATGACCGATACCGAAGTGGATATCAGCATCATGAGCGCTGTCTCAAACCTGTTGGGCAATCGTCCACTGGAAGAAGCGATGCAGCGCAATCTCGAAGCCCTGGGGCCAGTGCCTTTCGATTCGGCTGACCTGGCGTTTGCCGCTGAAATTCAGGCCACGCTGACGGCAGAAGAGATTGATAACTGCTATCGCAAAACCGGCATTAAGCCAGCGCAGCCTAAACCCCTCAGTGATTACATCATCCCGCTCGATACCCACGGTGAAGTGATGATCGGTTCGACCGACGTGGGCGATGTCAGTTGGGTGATCCCCACCGTGCAGGCGCACGTTCCGACCATGGCCATTGGCACACCTGGCCACTCCTGGCAGCTTACCGCTCAGGGAAAAATGCCGGCCGCCCATAAAGGTTTAGTGCATGTTGCCAAAGTGATGGCCGCCACCGCCGTGGATGTACTCACCGACAAAATGCTGCTGGCGCAGATGAAAAAAGCGCATTTCGAGCAAGTAAGCGAAAAACCTTACCACTGCCCCATTCCCGCCGAAGTCAAACCCCCGATCCAGCCGCGCCCGGACAACCTATAACGCCTCAGGAGAGATGCATGAAAATTACCACATTGACTGCCGCACTGATGCTGGCAGCGGCTTCCTGCGCTTCCACGCAGGCGGCCACACCGGCAGATTCGCTGGTGATGGCATGGAATATTGATGCCATCAGCACTTGGGACCCGGCTCAGATTGGCGAAGTGGTCACCAGTGAAATTTACTCCAATACCTGTGACACGCTGGTCGATTTCCGGGTGAGTGATGAAACGCAACTCGATCCGGCATTGGCCAAAAGCTGGGAGGTGTCAGCGGATCGTAAAACCATCACCTTCCATTTACAGGACAACCTGAAGTTTGCCGATGGCTCAGCGGCCACCGCAGGCGATTTAGCCTGGTCGATGCAGCGTGTGGTGAAACTCGGCTACGGCAATGCGGCGGCGATCAAGGAGTACGGATTTGATAAAGATAATGTCGACAGCCGTATCACGGCACCGGATGACAAAACACTGGTTATGACCTTCGACAAAGCCTATCCCACCAATCTGGTGCTGCAGGCGATTGCGGCCAATAACGTCTCCTCATTAATCAACCGTAAAGAAGTCGAGAAACAGGCGGTAGACGGGGATCTTGGCCATAAGTATCTCTCCACGCACACTGCCTGCGTGGGTCCCTATCAGTTGGTACGCTGGAATGCCGGTGAAGGTGTGGTGTTGCAGGCCACGCCAAACTACTGGGGCACCGCACCGGTGCTAAAACGCATTTTGATCCGCCATGTGGCTGAGACCGGCACCCAACGGCTGCTGGTCACACAGGGTGATGTTGATATCGCCCGCGATCTCTCGGCAGACGATCTGAAAGCGCTGGATGAAGGTGGCAAAGTTAAAGTCGAAAAAGTCCTGAAACCTCAGCTGTTTTTCTGGACCTTCAACAACGAAGACCCGATTTTCAAAAACGCCAAAGTGCGCCTCGCCATGCGTTATCTGATTGATTACGACGGACTGGCAAAAAGCGTGATGCCTTATCTCGGCGTACCCCGTGCCAGCTTTGTCCAGCAGGGAGCTTTCGGCGCGCTGGATGCTAAACAGGGCCAACCTTTCCATCTCGACCTGGATAAAGCCAAACAGTTATTGACCGAAGCGGGCTACCCCAACGGTTTTAGCACGGCGGTGTTGTTCGGCACCTTACCCCACTCAGCCCCCATCGCCCAGAGCGTGCAGCAGAACGCGGCGAAAATCGGCGTGAAACTCAACCTGGAACGCATGGCAAACGCCCAGCTGTTTAGCCGTGTGCGTGGTCGTGAATTCCAGAGTGCCATGATGGCGTGGCAAACCTCAGTGCCCGATGCCTACGGCAACGCCTCACGTTTGGTGTACAACCCGGACAACAGTAAAGAAGCGCGTGCCACTCAGTATCCCAGCTGGCGTGCGGCTTATTACGATCCGCAGATGAACCAAAAAGTGGAGACCGCTTTACTGGAACCGGATGACGCCAAACGTATTGCCCTGTATGCCGACTTGCAGAAAGAGCAGATGCAGCAAGGCCCGATGGCCATCATGTTCCAGATGTATAACAGCGCGGGGATTAGCCCTGCAGTGAAAAACTGGACCTGGAACGGTTTTCGCGTCTGGTACGGTGCCGCAAGCAAATAAAGGAGGTGGCTGATGTCACAGGTAACCTTGCCCGTTGCGCATAACTCCCCCTCCGCTGGCTGGCGTCTGTTAAGACGCCTCGCTCGCGGGCTGATCTCCATCATCTGCACCCTGATCGGCCTGGCGGCATTGACCTTTTTCATCGGTCGGCTGCTGCCTATCGACCCTGTGGTGGCGATTATCGGTGATAACGCCAGTCAGGAAGCGTACGACAAGATGTTCCACCAGTTGGGGTTAGATCTGCCGTTATGGCAGCAGTTTGTTGATTACGTCTGGCAACTGCTGCACCTCAATTTTGGGGTTGCCCTCACCACCAGCCATCCGGTGGCCCAGGATATCGCCCGCGTGTTTCCTGCCACGCTGGAGCTGGCAACCGTAGCGGCAATCATTGGTGTGGGGTTTGGCATTCCAGCAGGCGTATACGCAGCGATGTACCGCAACACTTGGTTTGATCACGTGATTCGTTTTATTGGACTGCTGAGTTATTCCACCCCGCACTTCTGGCTCGGCTTGATGGGATTATTGTTGTTCTACGCCACCTTAGGTTGGATCGGCGGCCCTGGGCGTATCGACTTTATTTACGAATTTGATCTGCACCCCGTTACCGGATTCTGGCTGATCGACAGCGCGCTTAGCGGTAACTGGGAGGTCTTTCGCAACGTGTTCGGTCACATCATCCTGCCGGCATCCATTTTAGGGCTCAGCGCGCTGGCTTATATCAGCCGTATGACACGCAGTTTTATGCTGGAGCAGCTTTCACAGGAGTACATCATCACCGCGCGGGTTAAAGGGATGTCTTGGGCACGCTGCGTCTGGGTTCATGCCTTTCGCAATATTACTGTGCCAACGCTGACGGTGGTGGCGCTTTCCTGGGCATGGCTGCTGGAGGGGGCTGTTTTAACGGAAACGGTGTTTGCCTGGCCGGGCTTTGGCCGCTATCTCACTAACGCCTTGCTGGCGGGTGATATGAACGCGGTGGTTGGCTGCACGTTATTGATTGGTGCCATCTTTGTGGCGATCAATCTGCTGTGTGACCTGCTCTATCGCCTGTTTGATCCGCGCACGCGTCAGGAGGAAGCATGACTGATTCTGTGAATAAACCTTTGAACATTCCCGTCTCACATGGACTGCGCGCCTGGCTGCGCGACCCCGCACCACAGTCACCATTTCAGGCGAAGATGCAATTAATGTGGATCCAATGGCGGCGTTTTTGTGCCAACCACTCTGCTCTGTTTGGCCTGTTAGTGCTGCTGGTGATTGTGTTCGCGGCGTTGTTCGCGCCTTGGCTGGTGAATCACGATATCTATGTGCAAAACCTCGCTCAACGTTTGCAGCCGCCCTCCTCATCACACTGGCTGGGCACCGATGAACTGGGACGAGATATGTTCAGCCGCCTGATGTATGGCGCACGCATCACGTTGTATATCGCGGGACTCACTGCGTTGATCATTACACCCATCGGCCTGCTGGTCGGGACGACCGCGGGCTACCTTGGCGGTTGGGTCGATACCGTACTGATGCGCCTGGTGGATATCTTCCTCGCGTTTCCGAGCCTGATTCTGGCGCTGGCGTTTGTGGCCGCGCTGGGTCCTGGCATAGAGAACGCGATAATTGCCATCTCACTGTCGGCGTGGCCGCCGATTGCTCGCCTGGCCCGCGCCGAGACTTTGGCCATCCGCAAAATGGATTACATTGCGGCGGTCCGGCTACAAGGGGCATCGGCCTGGCACGTTATCGTCCACCATATTGTACCCATGTGCCTGCCCTCAGTGGTGGTGCGCGTCACGCTCAATATGGCCGCCATCATCCTTACGGCTGCGGGCCTTGGCTTTCTGGGCCTGGGGGCACAAGCACCCAGCCCCGAATGGGGGGCCATGCTGGCATCCGGACGCGAGTTTATGCTGACCAATGGCTGGATAGCCGCCATCCCCGGTTTAGCGATTCTCTTCACCAGTCTGGCCTTCAACCTGTTGGGTGATGGTCTGCGCGACGTAATGGATATCCGCCATGAATAATCTGCTGCAGGTGAAGAACCTGAGTATCGTCTTTCGTAGTGCACACGGTGAACAGCACGCGGTGCGTGACGTCTCTTTTCAGGTTGGCCGCGAGAAAGTGGCGATTGTGGGTGAATCCGGGTCGGGTAAATCACAAACCTGCCGTGCGTTACTGCAACTCACCCCGAAGATTGGCCGCGTCAGCGCTGAGAAGATGCAGTTTGGCGAGATTGATTTGCTGAACAGCAGTGAAAAGCAGATGCGCCAGATCCGGGGTAACCGCATCTCAATGATCTTGCAAGATCCCCGTTTTTCGCTCAATCCGTTGATGCGTATGGGGGAACAGGTGGCCGAGGCTTACCGCTTGCATCATCGCGTCAGTAAAAGCGAAGCCCGCGAACGCGCCATGTCGATGCTGGAGTCGGTCCACATTCGTGACGTGGCAAAAGTTGCCCGGCTTTATCCACATGAAATCTCCGGTGGCATGGGCCAGCGCGTGATGATTGCCATGATGTTGATCCCGGAACCAGACCTGATCATCGCCGATGAACCGACCTCGGCGCTGGATGTCACGGTGCGTCAGCAGGTGCTGAGTATTCTCAACGAGCAACTTGCACGGCGGCAAACCGGTTTGTTGTTTATTAGTCACGATCTCAACCTGGTCTCACGCTTTTGCGATCGTGTGCTGGTGATGTATGCCGGGCGCATCGTCGAGGAGATCCGCGCGGATCGTCTGGAGCAGGCGCAGCATCCGTATACCCAAGCCCTGCTCGCCAGTCAGCCACGCCTGCATCAACCGCTGGAGATGCTGCGCGTGCCCACACGTGACGCCAGTTGGCTGACCGGTCCCTGCTTTCGAGATGGAGTCGCGATATGAATCCCATTCCTGGCGCACAGCGCAGTATCGAGATGGTGGACGTCAGCATTGCCTTTGGAAACGGTACTCAACGCCGTCAGGTGGTAGATAACGTGAGCCTGATGCTGGCTCAGGGTGAGTGTTATGGGCTGATCGGCGAATCCGGTTGTGGAAAATCAACGATATTGCGCGCGTTGGCGGGTTTAAACCACGACTATCAAGGACACATCCTGTTCAACAACAAGGAACAGCAGCCGCAGCGTGACAAACCTTTCTATCGTCAGGTGCAGATGGTGTTTCAGGACCCTTATGCGTCATTGCACCCTCGCAAGATGGTTTGGGCCAGTCTGCGTGAACCGTTAAAACTGCACGGGCTGGATCGTCACGAAGCGCGTATCAGTGAGGTGCTGCAGGCAGTGGGTCTCTCGGATGCTTTTCGTTATCGCTACCCCCATCAGTTATCCGGCGGCCAACGTCAGCGGGTGGCGATTGCCCGAGCGCTGATCCTCGAACCCTCTGTGCTGTTACTGGATGAACCCACTTCCGCATTGGACGTTTCGGTACAGGCGGAAATCCTCAATCTGCTGAGCAGCATGCAACGACAGCGCAACCTGACTTATCTGATGGTCACCCATGACTTAGCGGTGGTGACGCACCTGTGCCGTCGCATTGGCATCATGCATCAAGGAAAATTACTCGAAGAGCTGAGTGACGACAGTGTGCGTCAGGGCGATGCTCGCGAGGCTTATACCCGTGAGTTTTTAGCAGCCAGTGAGGCCTAAGTATGTTTGAAAAACTTCAACAGCAGTTAGCGACGCAAGCCACCGCCGTGCTGCTGGTCGCGCGGGGTCATGAAACACTTTTTCGCTATGGTGATGTGGCCCAACGCTATCCCTGCCATTCCATGCGTAAAAGCTTTTTGAGTGCGTTGATTGGCTGTGCCGCTGCGGAAGGACTGTTCGATATTTCACTCAGCTTACAGGCGATGAATATTGACGATCGCGAAGCGCTCAGTGACAGCGAAAAACAGGCCACGCTGTACGATCTCCTGACCGCGCGTTCGGGTATTTACCATCCAGCCAACTACGAAACGGCCTGGATGCAGCGCATCAAACCACCGCGTCACTTGCATGCGCCAGGAGAAAACTGGTGTTACAGCAACTGGGATTTCAACGTGCTGGGCACGGCCTATCGGCAGTTGACTGGTGAAGCCATTAATCAGGCATTTGCACACCGCATTGCCGATCCGATTGGCATGCAGGATTACCGGGAACAAGAAGATAGCTGGCTTGAGCCGGGCGTTTTTTCCGACCATCCCGCCTATCCATTTACCCTCTCCAGCCGCGATCTGCTGCGTTTCGGTCAGCTGTTCCTGCAAAAAGGACGATGGAACGATCAACAGGTGATTCCAGCGCACTGGGTCAGGACCAGCACGCTGCCGATTTCTCACGCCGGGGACCGTGGCGCCTACGGCTACATGTGGTGGGTGACTCGCGCCGGAGTTGCCTGGCCAGAGGTGATTCTGCCCGCGGGAAGTTACTCGGCACGCGGCGCGGGGGGACATTTTTGTTTGGTGATCCCCAGTCACGATTTGGTGATCGTGCATCGTGTTGATACCCGCATACCTGGGCAAGAGGTAAACCGTTTTCAGATCGGCAACCTGTTGCACACGCTATTTACGGCTCTCGATATGGAGGTGACATCATGACGTTAATTGAAACGCTGGCGCAGTGGTGCGCGACGCCACCGCCCTTTTCTCCCCGCGCTCGCCAACTGGCGTGTGAGGCAATCACAGATACGCTGGCATGTTTGGTGGCTGGCCGTAGTGATTTTTCAACCCTGGCGGTGCAACAGGCCTGGCCTGACACGCAACGTACTCCGTCGCAGGATGCGTTGATAAATGCTACTGCCGCACACGCCATCGACTTTGATGACAATTTTGCGCCGGGCATGAGTCACGCATCCGCTGTCTTGGTTCCGGCACTGCTGGCTGTCGCTAAGGATGCAGCCGGTCCAGCGTTGATACGCGCTTATCTCATTGGCTTGCAGGCTCAGGCCTATATCGGTGAGGCTATCGGCTATCAGCATTACACGGCGGGTTGGCACGGGACATCAACGGTCGGTTGCATCGGCAGTGCGGCGGGCGTGGCTGCCTTAATGGGGCTGGATGCAGCGGGAATCGCACGTGCTTTAAGCATCGCGGTTAGCCTGGCCAGCGGCGTTAAAGGGCAGTTCGGCACACCGTTAAAACCGTTTCACGCTGGGATGGCGGCGCGGAACGCGGTTGATGCCGCGACACTGGCGAAAACCGGTATGCAGGGGCGACTGGATATCATTGAGTGTGCTCAGGGCTTTGCGGAGTTGTACGCCGGAATACTCAACCAACCCTCATTGCCAGGCGTGGAACAGCATGTGATCGAATGCATCGGAGTGATGCCGAAAAAGTACCCGTGCTGTGGCTCTACGCATCGCATTCTTGATGCCATCGTTGATCTCCAACAACAGCAAAGGTTGAACATCGACGATATCGAAAGCGTGCATTGTCAGGTGGGCATTGCTAACTGGCGCAACCTGGCTTATCACCAGCCGGAAGATGAGATGCAGGCACGTTTTTCCATGCAATATTGTGTCGCGATGATGTTGAAACACGGCACATTGAGCGTGCAGGATTTTACTCTGGAACGCGTGCAACAACAGAGTGAGACCAGTC
Source organism: Type-D symbiont of Plautia stali (assembly GCF_001485335.1). Taxonomy (NCBI): domain Bacteria; kingdom Pseudomonadati; phylum Pseudomonadota; class Gammaproteobacteria; order Enterobacterales; family Enterobacteriaceae; species Type-D symbiont of Plautia stali. Next base: position 8,763 of record NZ_BBOC01000024.1, read on the forward strand.
AGTTGGCGATGATTACCCTCGATCCCTGGACTGCCGAACAGGACGCTGAAAGCCGGGACTTGCCCCACGTTCTGACGTTACGCTTCAAAGATGGGCAGGAAATCGTGCATTCAAGACGACGTGCTCGCGGTACGCTCGATGAGCCCTTCAGCGCCAGTGAACGCCAGGCAAAGTTTTACGATTGCTGTGCTGACGTGGTAGATGCGCCAGCGCTCTATCAAATGTTGCTGAGGTTAGATCAGCAAACGGATCTGCGTTTCCTTCGTCAATTGATGGTTTGAGCTTGCGGCTCATACCGCGTTGGAATGAGCCAAAACAGTGAGAATCAGAATTTTTTTAAAAAGAATGCATTTACCCAGCAATATTTTCATCGCTCATTCGTCTACCTCATTACCAGGCGATTTCCGCTAGTGTAATGAGGAACAACACAATGAGAGATTTTGATATGCACAGACACCACCGTGGCCACCCTTTTGCCCGCCACCGGATGCTGAAACCGCTGCTGCTGGGTGCGGTGTTGATTGCCGTGCTGGGCTTGCTTGTCATGTCGTTATGGAATGCCATTCTTCCCGCCATTATCGGCGTGAAGAGCATCGGTTTTTGGCAGGCGATAGGTCTGCTGGCACTGTGTCGCATTCTGTTTGGCGGATTAGGTTTCCGTCCGGGCATGTTCGGTATGGCGCGTCGCCGGATGCACGAACGTTGGATGCAAATGAGCCCCGAGCAGCGTGAGGAGTTTATGCAGCATCGCCGCGAGGGATTTCGTCGCGGTCGCCGAGACCGCTGTGACCGACATGGTCGTCGCGATGAGACCCGCGATCAGCCTGACCAACGTGCTCCGCAATCTCCAGACGCCGAGTAAGCCACATGGCGCAGGATTCACTGCTGATGTCAGCACTCAGCGCCTGCCGCACCAAACTGCGGGCATTTATTCGCGGTCGCACTACGGTCAGCGAAGATGCTGACGATATTCTGCAAGAAGTGACATACAAACTGATGCAGGTGGAACAGCCGGTTGAGAATGTGGCGGCGTGGCTATTCCGTGCCGCACGTAATGAAATAACCGACCGGGCACGAAAAAAGCGTGAACTGCCGTTGGCCGAGTTTTTCACCGGTGCTGATGAAGAAGACTTTCCCGAAGATGAACTGGCGGAAACGTTGTTTGGCGTGCCGCAATCACCGGAAGATGACTATCTTAAGACGCTGCTGTGGGAGGAGCTGGAAGCAGCCTTAGCCGAACTTCCTGAGACACAGCGCGAGGTGTTTGAGAAAACTGAGCTGCTGGATTACAGCTACAACGAGCTGGCTGACGAGATGGGTGTGAGCGTACAGACGCTTTTATCACGCAAGCACAAAGCGGTACTCTATTTACGAACACGGTTACGCAGTGTGTATGATGATTTGACCCAGGAATAAGCCATCTTCTTTAGGCACCTCAATCTGGAACGCATAAATGCGCACCCTACGAAAACCGCGCACGATCGTCGTAGGGTCGCCATGGATGGCGACCGGGCAACCCGCTTAATCTTGTGGGTGACAATTCAGTCATCGGCGGCTAGAGTCACTCTTTTGATTGATTTTACGAGGGAAAATGAAACCTTTATTTGTGTATGGCACCCTACAACCTGGACACGTGAATGCCCACATCCTTGAGAACATCGGCGGTGAATGGCTGGCGGGAACGGTTAATGGGCAGTTCTATGAACGCGGTTGGGGTGCAGCTGCGGATTTTCCCGGCATCGTGCTGGACAAGCATGCGGGCACCGTTGCGGGATCGTTATTCTTTTCGCCAAATCTGACGTCACACTGGCCTATGCTGGATGAGTTCGAAGATGGTTATGATCGGGTTGATGTTGAAGTCACCACCCTTGATGGCCAAAAGATCACCGCGTGGATTTATCAGTTGCAGCCGCGATAATCCCGCTCCAGATCTCAAGCACGGCATGGGACGGAGGCTACAATGAAAGGACACTTTCTGAGGAGCCTGGCATGATCAAACTCTGCACCGCGTGCAGCACCTCATATGATGATGACAGCATCACTGCTTGCAAAATATGCGAGGATGAACGGCAATTCGTCCCAGCCAGTGGCCAACAGTGGCTGGCATTTTCCGCTTTGCGTGCATCACACCAAAATAAGTGGCAGCAGCATCAAGCAGGCTTATTGAGTCTACAGACAGTCCCCGCTTTCGCTATCAATCAACGCGCTTTTTTTACTACAAACGCCGCATGGCAATATTTTATGGGATTGCATCGCCAACCTGGATGATGCCACGGAAACCCTCATAAAGGCTTTGGGCGGAATCCATGCCATTGCCATTTCACACCCCCACTATTACAGCACCTTGCAGGACTGGGCGGCAGCATTCAAAGCGCCGGTCTATCTGCACGCGGATGATCGGCAGTGGTTAATGCGGCAAAGTCCTTATATTCAATGGTGGCAAGGTGATGATCTTGAGCTTCTGCCACAAGTCAGACTGCTGCGATTGGGCGGACATTTCGCCGGTGGAACGGTACTCCATTGGGCACAGAATGACGGCATCGTATTGAGTGGGGATATTGTACAGGTGGCACCTGGTGCGAACACCGTATCCTTTATGTGGAGCTATCCGAATATGTTACCGCTCTCCGCCGCGACCGTGAGCACCCTGGTTCAGCGTCTGGATAAGGTGCAATTCAACCAAATTTATGGTGCGTTCGCCGGGAGGGAAATCACCCTCGATGCGCAAAAAAGGGTTAAAGAGGCAGCGGCGCGATATATCCGCTGCCTTAAGTCATGATTATCCCGCCAGCCCGGTGTTGACGCGTTTGCCAATCTCTTTGAGCTGCGAGTACTTCTCAAGGAGCGCCGGGCCATCATCAAGGCTCATGGCGAACATCCACAAATAGGTCATGACGGAGTAAATATGTCCGGCTGTCATGCCGCCTTTTAACGCCATCACGGTAATCGTGATGCCAAACAGCAGCGCAGCAGCCACGCCAATCGATAAATAACTGATGGCTTCACGATCGGATAAACGAATGCGCACGCGCGCCAGGAAATGATAATGACGCTGCAGTTTTTGCTCACCGGCGCTACTGACAAAGCCCACTTCCCGCTCCAGTCTGTCGTTCATTCGTGCAATCAGTGACTCGTTAGTGCGCGTGTAACGTGGCAAAAAGCAGGCAAACAACAGCAATATTGTCAGGCAGACTAATCCAGCCCAGGGTTCGATGGTCAGCAACATCACTACCGCCCCGCACATTGAGGCGGTTGAAGTAATCAGCATCGGTAAGTGAGTTTCAAAAAAATCCACAAACTGGCGTGACAATGTCACTCTGGCAGCAATAGCCGAATGACTATGCGCTTCTCCGCGCTGGGCAAGTATCACGGGAACGGCCAAAAGAGAATGTCAAAACGCGCGAGTTAACCACTCAACTTGGATTATCTCGCAGCCATATCTACCACTATTTCCCCGACTGGGCGTCGCTCAGCCTCGAAGCCTGCGCAAGGTTCGCACAACAGGATCTGCAAGACTTTACGCATGAGATCAATGCGTTACCCTTCCCCCAGCGTCTGAACGCTTTTATCGCCAGCTATTTGCCAAAGGAAGCGGATGCTGTATGGCAGCTCTACAGTTCGCTGTGGCGCAAAGCCACAACGGAAACGGCCTATGCAGAATTGGCCACACAACTGACGCGGCAATGGCAGGCATTAATGGCAGGGATTATTCGTGACGGCATCAGCGCGGGTGTCTTTCGCGAAGCGAATGCAGAACAGGTGGCGCGTCAGCTCAGCGCAATGCTAAACGGCTATGCGGATTTACTGATTGTGGTGCAAGAGACTGAAGCGCGGGAACAGGCGATAAACGATCTGCATGCCTTTATTAAACTCGCGCTTTAAGGTGTTGAACGGTACGTTTTAGGAAGTGGTCAGGGAATTCTCGGTGGTGGCAACGAAAAACTCATCGCGCTTTTCAATGGTAACACCCCGGTCGCGCCAGTAAGCGGCCATGGTAAAAAACGCATCGCTGGTAAGCGTAAAGCCAATGATAACTGAAGGGTGCTTACCACTTGCCAGCAACGTATTCAACTGCTCCATATCCAACGCTTTAACAGACTGCATCATCCTCTCCTGATCTATAACAAGATAATCTGCGGCAACAGATTATCTTGTAAGTCCCTGAATGCACAATGCAGTTATATTAATATGACAGTTTGCAAAAATTCCCAATCCCAATAATCACAACATCAACAAAAACCCATGCCAACGCTGATGAATGAGATCGATCTCATTTACGCGCTGCGCTTTATCAGCCCTTGCGTGATAAAAATACTGTGATTTCACTGAATGGTTTCATGCTGGATATATCAGTCAGAATCAATGTCAATCACGGCGATTAATTACTATTTGCTATGGATGGCAGCAATGAATGAATGGCTGAATTATAAGCAAACGCACCGATAATGGATGTACAGACGTCCAGACGTATATTATAGTCCGTTCCCTACGTTTCTAAGGGACCTGTGTTATGAAGAAAATTGTGCTTACCACCCTGCTCGCCGCCGCGGTTTCACTGCTCAGTGCTTGCGATAACAATAAAGACAACACCATCAAAGTCGCGATCAATACCGGTCCTGATGAAGCGCTCTGGCAGACCGTCAAACAGGTAGCCCATGACAAATATCAGCTGGATGTTGATGTGGTGGCGTTCAATGACTATGTGCAGCCCAATGAAGCTTTGATGAACAAAGATGTCGATGTTAACGCCTTCCAAAGCCTGCCCTACCTTGAAATGCAGTCAAAAGAGCGTGGCTACAAATTTGCTGTGGTTACCAATACTTTTGTGTTCCCGATTGCCGGTTACTCTCGCAAAATTAAATCGCTGAGTGAGCTGCCTGATGGTGCCACCATCACTATTTCAAACGAAGCCACGACGCTGGGTCGCAGTCTGTTGCTGTTACAGGCGCAGGGGTTGATTAAGGTCAAACCGGAAGCTGGATTGCTGCCAACCACGCTGGATATCACCGACAATCCGAAGAAGCTGAAAATCATCGAAGTCGATACGCCACAGCTGGCACGTACGCTGGACGATCCACAGGTGTATATTTCAATTATCAATAACAACTTTGCCGCACTGGTCAATCTCTCCGCCTCACGCGATGGTATGTTTATGGAGGGTAAGGCCTCACCTTACGTCAATGCCATCGTGGCGCGTGAAGATAATAAAGACAGTGCCAATGTGCAGAAGTTAAAAGAAGCGTTCCAGTCTCAGCCGGTGTTGGATAAAGCCAACGAAATCTATAAAGGCGATATTATCAAAGGCTGGTAAGACAAGTGTTTTAAGCCGCGCATCGTTGCGCGGCTTTTCTTTTATTTAAAATCCACTTCCATCAGTTCGGCGATGGTCGCATCCTGGGTCGATACTACGCAGCGGTGCAGATAGTCGGTGAATTTTGACGAAGGTGGCATCCCCAGCTTAAGCAATTTGTCGTTACTGAATACCACGTTGAGTTTGGAAAAGTGGCCGTACAGATTCATCGCCCGCAGCACAATACGCTCGTTACAGGGACCAAACAGCGATGAGAAACTTTTTTTACTTTCAGCTAACTCGCGGTAGTTCACCTTCTGATAACTCTCTGCCACCGGGACCTGACCGGAAGCTTGCGCCATCGCTTGATCAATCTCGGCAAAGGTCACGCTACTGTTGAGGCCAGCCGAAATATGAATGATGCTTTTATCAACATTTTCCGCGGTCAGCAACAGCTCTAAGGCGTCGGCACAATAATCCACCGGCACCACATCAATGCGGTCATCCAGTTCGCACATAAATTTGCCCAGTGTCAGCGCCATCCGGAATACCCAGAAAATACTTGGCGAAGGCGCACAGCCATGATCGGAGTGCCCTACCACAATCGAGGGACGCGCAATCACCAACGGCAAATTGGGCAGCGCTTCTGTCATCATTTTCTCCACCGTGGCTTTACTCCAGGTGTACTCAACGATGTGCTGATCGCGTAGCGTGTTCAGTTCACTCTCAGTGACCAACGTGTTGGCTTCCGGTGCACATGACATGGCCGTGCCAACGTGAATAAAGCGCTTCAGCCCGTTGACCTGACTCATCCGGCTGGCGAACTGGAACGTCCCTTCGACGTTAACTTTCCAGATATACGGATTGGTACCAAATGACGCGACAGCCGCACAATTCAATACATGGGTGACCGCATCAAGACGTGGATCCTGAGTAAAGCATTCCGGTTCGGCCAAATCCCCCATCAGGATGTTATCCGTGGTCAGTGTATTGAGCGACTGTTCATTAACGCCAAACTTGGCCAGATTTGCCTGAAGGCGCGCCAGCCCCTCAGCGGGGGAATCACCACGGACTAACAGTAAAAGCCGGTTGTGATCGCTTTTCTTTAATAAGTTAACCGTGACCGCACCACCGAGAAAGCCAGTCGCGCCAGTAATAAGAATTGTATTCATAAGTTTCGAGCTACAAGTTGGTTATAGAAATAAACGGTCCATCAGGGATTGGCTCGAATGTAGGTCAGGCAACGTAAATGGCGGATAAATGTGGTTTAACGGATGGGGAGGAAAAACGATCCGGTTAGGATTCGTTTATCTCTGACGCATTTGTGGTCGTCAGCCGTCAGTTTGCTTCTGATTTATCGGCTATTCTGAGATCAAAAAGTAAGCTGCGATATAAAAATGGCGTAAAAATATGGCATTAAGGCGTAAAAATGCAGTGCATAAAATCGCCACCTGCTATTCACCTCTCAGGTTAAGCGATATGTTCTGCTTCATACACACAGTCATCGCCGTTCCATACTGATAAGAAACAGGAATTTTATGAGTCAGACCGAGAAACAATCCCTGCCTGCTGGCATGTTAGCCGCCGCCGGGATCGTGTTTGGAGATATCGGTACCAGTCCGCTCTACACCCTCAAAGAGTGTCTTTCTATCCTGCCGGATGGTTCTGTCTCCACCACCGCAGTGATGGGGTTTTTATCGCTGATTTTCTGGGCACTCACGCTGATCGTGACGCTGAAATACGTCTGTTTTGTCATGCGCGCTGACCACGATGGTGAAGGCGGTATTTTGACGCTGATGTCACTGGCACGTCGCCACGTCAGCCCGAAAATCGGCCATATTATTGTGCTAGCGGGCCTGACCGGCGGCGCGTTCTTCTATGGTGACGGCATCATCACACCGGCCATTTCCGTACTGTCGGCGATTGAAGGCATTGAGGTGGTCTCACCGCATCTGGATAAATATGTCGTGCCGCTGGCGGTAGTGATCCTCACCTTGCTGTTTATGATTCAAAAACACGGCACAGAGAAAGTGAGCAAGGTGTTTGGCCCGGTGATGTTTATCTGGTTTGTTTCCATTGGTGTATTGGGCATTCGCGGTATCTTGCTCAATCCCACCGTGCTGCATGCCCTTAATCCCGCTTTCGCACTAACGTTTTTAGTCACTCACGAAACGCTCGCCTTTGCCGCACTGGGCATGGTGGTACTGGCGGTCACCGGTGCTGAGGCCTTGTACGCGGATATGGGCCATCTCGGTAAAGCTCCTATTCGCATGGCGTGGTTAGTGATTGCGATGCCAGCATTGGTGCTCAATTACTTTGGACAAGGTGCATTGGTCATCGCCGATGTGAAAGCACTCAATAACCCCTTTTTCAACCTTGCACCAGGCTGGGGGCAGATCCCGCTGATTGTGTTGTCGACCCTTGCCACTGTCATCGCCGCACAATCCGTGATTTCAGGCGTTTACACCTTAACCCATCAGGCGATTCGTCAAGGCTTCTTGCCGCCGATGCGTATTGTATTCACCTCGCATACCGAATCCGGGCAAATCTATATCCCGGTGGTTAACTGGCTACTGTTTGTGGCCGTCACCGTGATCGTGCTTGCGTTCCGTCAGTCTTCCGCCCTCTCCTCGGCGTACGGTATTGTGGTGACCGGCACCATGGTGATCACCGCGTGCTTGGCGGGCGTGGTGGCGCTGCGCAACTGGAAATGGCCGCTGCCGCTGGCGCTGATTTTCCTGGCCTGTATGCTGACCATCGATATCCCACTGTTTGCCGCAAATCTGATGAAACTGTTGTCTGGCGGCTGGGTGCCGGTGCTGATGGCCCTGACGATGATGGGATTGATGCTAATCTGGAGCACCGAGCGTAATCGACTGATTAAGCGCTTGAATAACGATCCGGAAAGCCTGATGGCGTTGGTGAAATCGCTGGAAACCAACCCTCCCAGCCGCGTACCGGGAACGGCTATTTTCCTCGCGCGTAAAGAGTTTGAAATCCCGCAGGCGCTGTTGCACAACCTGAAACACAACCGGGTTCTGCACAAACGTGTGGTGTTACTGAATATCCGCACCACTGATACCCCGCGCGTGCATAACCAGAAACGTATCACCATCACCCAACTGTCAGCCTCTTTCTGGCAGGTGACAGCGGCTTACGGCTGGCGGGAAGTACCGTCTATGGCTGAAGTCCTGCATTTATGTGGACTGGAAGGATTTGGTTGTACCGTCAACGAAGCCTCTTTCTTCACTTCCCATGACACCCTGGTGATGAAAAAGCGCAAAGGGCTGGCGCGGATTAAAGGCGGCATCTTCCACTTCTGCCAGCGCAATGCGTTGCGTGCGCATGAGCAATTTAACATTCCACCGAATCGGGTCATTGAGTTGGGTGGTCAACGCGAGTTTTAACCTTTTGGGGCGTATTTAGGCGCCCCATTAATTTATCTGAACGTGATAAATGTAAGCAGATGAAAAAATATTCCCGAAAGATTGTCAGAGTTGTGGCTGAACTTTTCTTAACAACTAATTAGCAACTAAAGCTAAAACGCATAACCTCAAAAGGTGTTTATTAACGTACCGGTGCAGATAATCTGTCGTGCGCAACTGCCGGTATTTATAAACCTATTATCAACAATAGAATTTGCAGCTTAGAAATCGGCTCGAATATTTTTTGAGGAGTATGACCATGAAAGAACTTATTAATGATGTGATTTCTATTTTCACACCGCAAAATGTTAAACCGGTTTTAGTTCGTGCTGATCTTACCCATCGCGAATTATCATCGATTCACCCTGTAGGCTTCACTTCAGTGAGCTGGGCCACCTCAATGGAAGAGCTGACTGATGCGATTGTGAAGAAAACACTCGCCGCAGGTGCCGTGGGTTATCACATCACCGATGTTGAATCCCATGAACCGGGCCATGATGGTCAGCATGTGATGGCTGCCACCGCAACGCTGTACCACATCAACAGTAAAGTGGCGTACGACTAATGTTAACCTACGCACCGAAGCTGAAATTAAGCCTGCCACTCCCGTGACAGGCTTTTTTCTGCAAAGTATTGCACCAAAAAATCAATAAAGACTTTAATGCGCGGCGATTCTGATGTCCGTTGCGTATACACCGCCCAAATATTCGCTTCCTGATACCACTGTGGTAAAACATGTACCAGTTCACCACTGGACAGATAAGGGGCAACATCCCATGCAGAACGCAGCGCAATTCCATGCGACTTTAATGCCCAATTAAGAATAACCTTGCCGCTGTTCGACGAATAATGACTATTCAGCCGGCACAACACCTGCTGTTTACCGTCCGTCAACGCCCAATGACCGAAAGTATTGTGCTTCTCATTGATGATTAAACAGCTGTGGTCGATTAATCCATCCAGAGAATGAAGGGGAGCGTGATGCTGTAAATATCCAGTGGATGCGCAAAGAATGCGCCGGTTTGCGGCCAACTTGCGGGCGATATAGGCGTCATTCAGATCGTCTCCCACCTGAATATCCACATCGGTGCCTGACTGCATCAGGTCAATTTGACGGTCGCTAAGAACAAGTTTGATATTTAACGTAGGGTGCAAAGAGATAAAAGCTGAAATGGCATCAGAGAGATAGTCCTGACCGAAGCCCAGGGAACACCCGACAGTCATCTCACCCGTTAATGCACCACGCCACTGTTGGAAATTATTCAAAAAGGAATCCATTTCCTCGATGACTTGCCTTGCGCCTTCCAGCGCCTGCTCACCTTCTGGCGTCAGGCGCATCACGCGATTGGTGCGGAAAAACAGCCGGGTATCCAGCTGCTTTTCCAGAATGGCAATCCGTTTGCTGATATACGATGGCGACTGACCCAACTCCACAGCGGCACGACCAAATCCATCATGGCGCGCCACACTGATAAAGACATAGAGATCTTCGACGGAGGGCCAACCCTGCAGCGGCTTCTGGGTGTTTTTGCCAGCCAGTTCTCGTTTCATATCTTTCCGCGTTTAATTCACATCACGCGTTTATAGCACAGAGTTCAGAAAGCCCTGAAGCTGGTTAAGGAATAACGCGGGCACCTCTTCCTGGGGTGAATGTCCACACGGCAGCGCACTTCCCTGCACATCTCGCGCTTTATCCTGCCAGGTTGCTACCACATCATATAGCTGGCCCACCGTACCCTTCTCACCCCAGAGCAATTGCAACGGACAGGCGATACGTTTATCGCTGTCCTGCGCATCATGCTCTAAATCAATGGTCGCGGCGGCACGGTAATCCTCACACACGGCGTGAATCATCTCTGGCTGCTGATAGCAGCGCAGGTAATCATGGAAGATTTCCTCCGAGGTGGCATCAGGCGTTTTGAGCTGGCCCTCAATGTGTTTTTTCAGGAAGAACGCCGGATCGTGGCCAATCATGGTTTCGGGTAACGGATAGGGCTGAATAAGGAAAAACCACCAGAAGTAGCGCGTGGCAAAGGCCTTATCGGTTTGCGCATACATGGTTGCCGTTGGCGCGATATCGACAAAGGTACAGCAGGCGAGTTTTTCGGGATGATCCAGCGCCAGACGATGGCCAACGCGACCGCCGCGATCGTGTCCGACAAACGCCACCCGCTCAAGCTCCAGCGCATCGATCAGTTGGCTGATATCTTCGGCCATACTGCGTTTGGCATAAGTAAGATGCTGTTCGTCGCTGACCGGTTTGTCGCTGTCTCCGTAACCGCGTAAATCCGGCAGAATGACCTGATATTTTTCTGCCAGCTGTGGCGCGATCTTGCGCCACGCCAGATGGTTCTGCGGATGACCATGCAACATCAGCAGCGGTGTGCCTTCACCGCCCATCGCCACTCGCAGCGTGACGCCGTTTGGTAACTTCACGTCTTTGAGCATAAAGCCGTCGATAAACGGTGATGCACCACAGTCTGTTACGTTACTCATACTGTTGGTCCTTTTACCCGTTGCAGCCACGGACGCTGAGCAAAATGCTGCACTTCAAACTGCGTAATGTCCGTTTCATATTGCAGCGTCCAGTCCACTGCGCTGCCACCGCCTAACAACATCTCACGTTTCAACGCGCTGACGTGAAAATGGAGGGTGTGCTGACCAAAGCGGATGATCTGCTGCTCAAGTGATACGGTGATTTGATTGTGAGCGGCATCGGCTGTTGCTGCACTTAACTGCTGATAGTCTTCCTCGCTCAACGTCAGTGTCAGCACACCATTGCGCTGGCAGTTATCGTCAAAAATTCCGGCAAAGCTGGTGCCGATAATCGCGCGGATACCCAGCTGATTGAGACCCCAAACTGCATGTTCACGGCTGGAACCACAGCCAAAGTTGGCCCCGACCAAAAGAAAGGTTGCCTGCTGCCAGCCAGGCTGATTGAGAATGAAGGCAGGATTGGGCGTGCCATCGGCCAGAAAACGCAGGTCAAAGAATACGCCACGGTCCAGCCCCTGCCGATCAATGCCTTTCAGAAATTGCTTTGGCATGATGACATCAGTGTCGATATTCGCGGCAGGCAATGGCGCAATTCTGCCGGTGATACTGTTAAACGCTTCCATTTTTCACCTCTGCTGTCATCAAGCTGCGTACATCGATCAGGTGGCCCGCAACTGCGGCGGCAGCCACCATCGCCGGGCTCATTAAATGCGTTCGTGCGCCCGCCCCCTGGCGGCCAGGAAAATTACGATTGGTGCCCGAGGCACAGCGGTCGCCCGGTGCCAGCACATCTTCATTCATTGCGAGGCACATAGAACACCCCGACTGCCGCCACTCAAAGCCCGCTCGTTGAAATATATCTGCTAAGCCTTCTTCTTCCGCCTGCTGTCGCACCTGAGTGGAGCCGGGGACAATGATACCGCGCACGTGACGGGCAATTTTACGCTCACCAATTACGGCAGCCGCCGCGCGCAGATCCTCAATGCGCCCATTGGTGCATGAGCCGATAAATGCATGGGTAATGGCGATGTGTGACAATGGCGTGCCCGGTTCAAGCCCCATATAGTGCAACGCGGTGTGTAAGGCTTGTTGTTTAATCAGGTCTGTCTCCTGCGCGGGGTCCGGCACGCAACCACTGATTGCACTGGTTTGGTCTGGGCTAATCCCCCAGGTCACTTTGGGTTCAAGGTCGCTGCAATCGAGTGAAATGCTCCGGTCAAACTTTGCATCAGGATCGCTGCGCAACGTCAGCCACGCTGATTTTGCCTGCTCCCACAGTGCGCCCGTTGGCATTTGCGGTTTGCCTTCAATATAGGCGAACACTTTTTCATCCGGCGCGATAATCGCTCCACGCGCACCCGCTTCCACCGCCATGTTGCACAGGGTCATGCGCCCTTCCATGCTCAGCGCCTCAATAGTCGGCCCACAAAATTCAATGGCGAAGCCGGTTGCGCCAGAAGCGCTGATAGTCTCAATCAGCGCGAGAATAATATCCTTAGCCGAACAGCCATACGGCAGTTCACCGCTGACGTTAACCTGCATGGTTTTCAGTCTGCGGTAGATCAGCGTTTGCGTGGCCAACAGATGTTCAATTTCCGAGGTGCCAATACCGAAACCCAGCGCACCAAACGCGCCATAGGTTGTGGTGTGGCTGTCACCGGCCGCAATCACCATGCCGGGCATCACCATCCCTTGTTCATGGGCAACCACATGCTCAATACCTTGACGCGGATCCATCACATCAAACAGTTCAATGCCGAAATGTGCCGCGTTCTGCCGGAAGTACTCCACCTGAAGTTGTCCTCCCGCATCCGTCATGGCGTCATCACGTTGCGGACGAGTGGGATTCACGTGATCGACATTGAGCAGAATCGTCGCCGGATGGCGCACCGAACGCTGATGTTCGCGCAAACCACTGAAGGCTTGCGGGCTGGTGTATTCATTCAAAATGGAGCGATCGATATAGAGCAGAACATGCCCATCATCGTCTAACTGACGGACGACGTGTTGATCGACCAGTTTTTCATACAACGTTTTGTTAGCCATGCGATTGCCCACATAAAGTATTAACAAGTCATTAGAGACATTAAGGTAATACAGTTGTGGGCGGAATAATGAACACCGTACGTGGAGATATAAATGACGAAATGTGAACTGATGCGCTTTCTAAAATGATGCGGGTTCAGCCAGAGCTCGCACTAAGGTTAAACAGCAGTCTGGGGCCCCTGTGTGGCCCCAGACTGCGACATAACCATAGTTAATCACGCCTACATCAGACGCTCCAAACGATACGGCGAAGGATCAATAATGGGTGCCTGTCCTGTCACCAAATCGGCTGCCAGTTGCCCCGCTGCTGGTGAAGTGCCAAAACCGTGCCCTGAAAAACCGGTGGCCAGCGTTAATCCTGGCATTGAAGCTACCGGACCGATCACCGGGTTAGAATCCGGTGTTACATCAATCACCCCCGCCCATGACGCCGCCATCTCCGCCTGCTGAAACGCGGGCCAGGCAGCGCGCAAGTTGCGCATGGCTTCGCCATTCAGTGCAGGATTGGCTGGTGGGTCCAGGGTACGGACGTGCTCAAAAGGCGAGCGTCGGTCGTGCCGCCAGCGTCGCGCCATCGCCAGGTCTTTTACGAAATACTTGCCCAGCGAGATACGTAAATTGTCGCGCGCATGGCGTAACTGCGGCATATAACGGGTTCCGATCAACAGATGATCGAGCGTCAAGGGGGCATCCAACGCGCCGCGCTGCGTAACAATAAAGCCGCCATCCTGATGTTGGCGAAACGAAAAATCTGGTGCGCCGACGGCGATGTTGGTTGGGCCTGGCAGCGGTTTTGTGCGCATCACCGAACAGATCAGCGGTAAGGTGGGCAGATTGATACCGTGATTGCCTAAAAAGCGCCGTGACCAGGCACCGGCAGCAAGCAGCACTTGATCGCAACGAATTTCACCCTGTTCCGTCACTACGCCGCTCACGCAACCGTTTTGCGTGGTAAGTGCGCGCACCGCGCATTGTTCGATGATCACTGCACCTTTCGCCAGCGCGGCTTTGGCTATCGCGCTCGCCGCCAGAGTCGGTTCAGCGCGTCCGTCCGAAGCGGTAAAAATGCCGCCTGACCATTTTCCCGCCCCCCCGGAACACGGGCAGAAATGTCGCTATGGCTGAGCAGACGGGTATCTAACCCCGCGGCATTGACGCCGTTAAGCCATTTTTCATGCATCGCCATCTGCTTCTCATCCCGAGCGACAAACATAATGCCTGCCTGGCGATAACCCACATCACTGCCAACCCGCGCAGCCATCCCGGCCCACAGTCGATCTGCCGCCTGCGCCAGCGGAATATCCTCCAGCGCACGGCTGGTTTTACGAATCCAACCCAGATTGCGTGATGACTGCTCACCCGCAATGCGCCCTTTCTCCAGCACCACCACCGGAATGTTGCGTTCTGCCAGCGTCAGCGCGGCGGTTAACCCGACGATGCCACCGCCAATGATCACCACAGTGGTGGTTGCAGGCATAACATCAGAAGTTGTCACTGGCGTAATAAAAGGTGCCATAACGCGTCTCCCGCCCTTACAGGGCTACGGTAATTTCCTGAACCTCAGCTTTGCCCGCGCCACGATAGGCAGTGACTTCCAGCTCAACTTTATAAACGGTTGATCCGAGCGGTGGGCAAGTGACGGTCGATGCCGGATTCACCCCTCGGAACTTCTCGCCAATGATGGCCATCACCGTCGGGACATCCTCCGGGTTTTGAATAAAGACCCGAGAGCACACTACATCCTGTAATGATGCATCGATAGCGGCCAGCGCGGCTTCAATGTTGGCAAACACCTGCAAGGTCTGTTCGCGCAAATCGGAAGGAATCTCTTTGGTTTGCGGGTTACGTCCAGCAGTGTTGGACACATAAATCCAGTTATCGACCGCGACAATACGCGAATAACTTGCCTGCTCTTCAAATTTGGAACCGGTTTTAACCTTGATGATATTCGTCATGATGTTCTCTTTTGTTCAATGGATTAGCTTAAAACCGGTGATTCCCACAGGTTCAGTTTCACGCCGATGCCTTGCTCGATGGCCTTGCGATACAGCACCGTGCCCCAGGCCACGTCCTCTACCGGCATTCCTCCGACGGACATGATGATGATCTCCTCATCGTTCTGGCGGCCCGGTGCTTCACCGGCGACGATCTTGCCGATATCTTCAAGTTGCTCCGCCTGCAGCTGCCCGGCGTCCAACATATCCATAAAACGCACGCCGATAATTGGAATAGTGCAATGAGCGGGCTTGGGCACCTCGTCAAACCAGGCGTGATACAAACCGGTGTTATCCAGCACTTTGCGTACATCAGCCTGCTCCATGCCGGCATCGATGCTGCACAGCGCGGGCATGGCGAGAAATGCCCCGGCTTTAACCCATTCACGCTTCACAATGGGATAGGTGGCGGGATCGCCCACTTCGCCGGAGCTGCAATAGGTGACAATGTCACTCCCGCGCACCACCTCTTCCAGCGAATCGACAATCTCCACCTGCTTAATTTGCGGATAGGTCTCTTGCACCCAGGTGAGGAAGTTATCGAGGCTGCGCTGACCGCGACCTTTAACTTTGATGGTATCGATCTGCGGGCAAACGGCGATGAATGCCGCAACAGCGGTTTTCCCCATCACGCCAGGGCCAAGTAAGCCAATCACTCGCGAATCTTTACGCGCCAGATGACGTGCGCCCACGCCAGGCACCGCGCCAGTACGGTAAGCAGACAACAAATTGGCCGACATATGCGCCAGCGGTGCACCGGTGTCAGCGTCATTCAGTGTGAACATCAGAATGGAGCGCGGCAGGCCTTTTTCGCGATTAGCGATGTTAGAGCCATACCATTTCACGCCTGCGGTGCAGAAATTACCCCCTAAATAGGCGGGCATCGCCATCATGCGGCGGTCAGCGGTGGGTTTGGGCATAGAGGGGAAAGGTGAGTTCTCCGGGAAAGTCACCATTGCGCCGTGTGAATCGTTATTCGCGCCTGCCATGCGGTAGTCGCCGTGATACAGCAGACCAAACATCTCTTCCATGGTATCCACGCAGGCGGCCATATCGGTCACGCCAGCACGAATCATGTCCTGTTCCGACAGGTAGATAAAATCAATCCGGGTTGAATCACTCATATTGCGCCTCTTCAATCAGCTATTTGCGTCTTCGCTATAACAAATAACGCGCCAGAAACAGGCTGTATTGAATATTTGCGACAGGGAAATCCTCGGGCTGTGGCACAGGGCTTGCATTACTCAACGCAGATAACGCCTGCACCGGAACGCGCCATGACACACTTTCCTCTGTATCGACATCGCGGATTTCAACCTGAACAGCCATGGTTTGTGCTGAATGCCGCGCAGCATTATTCGTTGATTGCCTCAGATAACCCGGCGATCTCCCACTTCTACAGTTTTGAAGTGGCGCAGCATGCCAGCATGACGCTGGCCATACCGGACGGATGTGTTGATATTGTGTTTGACTGCGATGCACAACATCCCAGCGCCCGCGTTTGCGGCACCACGCTGGAGGCGCGTGGCGCAGATATGCAGCATAACCATCACTATTTTGGCGTACGCTTTGCGCCGGGCATCATTCCTGACTTTCTCGACGTGATGGCTGAGGAAATCCCTGACAGTGAATTCAGTTTTCTCGATGTGGTGCCGGATGCGCGTCTGGCTTTCGAGCAAATCGTGCAAGCGCGTGATTTCTCCCGGCAGATTGCGTTGTTTAATGCGCACTTTACGCCACGTCTGGTGCGTAAAGCCTCCTCCGTCACCTCATTGATTATTCAGACCATGCGGAAATTAAATGGCAACATCCGCGTTGATCAGCTGGAAGCCTTAACCGGATACTCTTGCCGCACCATCCAGCGCCAGTTCCGCCAGGACACCGGGCTGTCACCGAAAGCATTCAGTCGTATTCTGCGCTGCCAGTCAGCCATCAACACTATTCATTCACGGCAGGAACTGTCATTCAGTGACCTGGCGTTTGACCTGGGATTCAGTGACCAGTCCCACTTCCTGCGTGAGTTTAAAAAGTTTGTCAGCACCACGCCCTGCGACTATCAGCGCAGAATTGCCCACGATGACTATTTCCATCGGCTGCGTTTTACCGAGCACTAAAAGGGTGCAACGTTGCACTGCGCGACTGTCCGATTTTTTCTATCCGATAGCCTCAAGACTGAGAAATGATGCAGCTACGTTACCTGCCTCAGGCGGCACAGACTGCCTGAGAAATTTCTCCTGCTGTTGAGGGCATTGGCGATGAATACGGATTCAGGCTTACGCAAAAATACGTTGGGTTTATTTTCTCTGGTCTTTTTTGTTGTCGCAGCTGCTTCGCCTTTAACGGGCGTAGTAGGAGGTTTACCGGTGGCCATCATCTCCGGTAACGGGGGCGGGATTCCGGTTTTCTATATTCTCTCCTGCATCATATTAATGTTGTTCGCGGTGGGGTTTATTGCGATGAGCCGCCACGTCAACAATGCGGGTGCGTTTTATACCTATATATCAAAGGGCATGGGGGAAAATTGGGGTGCGTCAGCCTCGGTGCTGGCCGTGATGGCGTATATTTCCATTCAGATTGCGATTGTTGCCATGCTGGGATTCTTCACGCAATTATTTATTGAAGAGCACTTTTCCACCCATATTCCCTGGTGGGCACTGAGCATGCTGGCGGTGTTAATCTGCTGGATGCTCAGTATTAAACGGGTCGAGGTCGGTGGCAAGTTACTGGGTATATTGATGTTAGCGGAAGTGGCCATCGTCCTGTTAACCGACGTCATGTTGCTCATTAAAAAAGTCGGCCCTTATACGTTCCAGTCGTTTGAACCGTCGGTATTTATGCAGGGTAATTTGGGCATCGCGTTTATTTTCACCATCGCGGCGTTTATTGGTTTTGAATCCACTGCCATCTATGCCGAGGAGTGTCGTGACCCACAGAAAACTGTGCCACGCGCGACGGTCTGCGCCCTGCTATTAATTACGGCTTTCTTCTGTTTCACCAGTTGGTCATTAGTGCAGGCCTATGGTTTTGACCAGATTGTGGCGATTGCCAGCAAAGACCCGGGTAACTTTGTGTTCAACATCACGCGGCAATATGTCGGGCAGTGGGCAGTTGAAACCATGTCGGTGTTGCTGATCACCAGTTTGTTTGCGGCTGCGCTGGCGTTCCATAACAACATATCGCGTTACTTGTTCAGTATCAGCCGTGATGGATTGATCTGGAAAGAGCTGTGCAAAACCCATCCCACCAACGGTACGCCGCACAATGCCAGCCACGTTCACAGCGTGATTATGCTGATGCTACTGGCGGGCATGGGCAGTGCGGGCCTCGATCCGATGGTGCATATTTTCGCGATTGGCTCCGCCGTGGCAACATTGTGCATTCTTGTTTTACAACTGGGCGTTTCTGCCGCGGTAGTGCTGTTTTTCCGCCGCGTTAAGACTGACGACAGTCGCTTTACCGTGTTCTGGGCACCGTTACTTTCGATGGTGTGTATGACCATTACCATCATTTTGGTGGTGAATAATTTGCAATCATTGAGCGGCAGTGATTCCCGCATTGTGCAATGGATTCCGTGGATTATTGCCGGCTGTGCACTGGCGGGATATGGCATGTCAATTAAACGCGGTGTGAAGCTGCGAGTCTAAAAAGATAAACGCTTGCTGAACCGATGTTTAACCGCAGCAAGCGTTTTATTTGACCTAAGTCATTTTGCCAGATATAAAGAATAACCGCGTTCTACAAGCGGATATATGTCCCCTCTCTTCTTGTTCATTGTTTAAATTTCCGCCAACTCTCTTTTATGTAAGTTAAGTAATTAACACCAATACTTAATTAACTAAAAACAAGTTAATCTTTTCGTAACAATCTTTTAATTTGCAAACCGAAATTTTAACGTTCACCTGCAAAGTACAAAGATCAGGATCAGAATGACTCATACCAAAAAAATCGTGCCTGCCCTTTCCCTGGCAGCACTGCTTGTCTCTTCAGTGGTTCATGCAGACACCGCACCGGAAAAAACCGATGTCTTGTTGATCGGCGGCGGCGTCATGAGCGCTTCCCTCGGTACCTGGCTGCAAGAGTTACAGCCAGGCTGGAAACAGCTGATGGTAGAGCGTCTCGATGGCGTCGCGCTGGAATCTTCTAACGGCTGGAACAACGCCGGTACCGGCCACTCGGCTAACATGGAGCTGAACTACACGCCAGAGCGTGCAGACGGTTCAATCGACGTGAGCAAAGCGCTGGAAATCAACGAAGCTTTCATGATTTCTCGCCAGTTCTGGACTTCGCAGGTACAGCGTGGTGTGATGCACGATCCTCGTTCATTCATCAACTCTACCCCGCACATGAGCTTCGTTTGGGGCGACAAAAATGTCGAGTATCTGACCAAGCGTTATGATGCGCTGCAGAAAACCACCCTGTTCCAAGGCATGAAGTTCTCTACCGATCACAAGCAGATCGAGCAGTGGGCGCCGCTGGTAATGGAAGGTCGTGACCCGAATCAGAAAGTCGCGGCAACCTGGACGCCAGTTGGAACCGATGTTAACTATGGCGAAATCACCCGTCAGCTGATCGGTAGCCTGAAAAAGGATCAGAACTTCAAACTGGAAACCTCCTCTGAAGTTACTGATTTCAAACGTAACAGCGATAACTCGTGGCACGTCACCATTAAAGACGTGAAGAGCGGTGAAAATCGCGCTGTTGACGCGAAATATGTGTTTATCGGTGCAGGCGGCGCAGCCATCAAACTGCTGCAGAAGACCGGTATTCCAGAAGCTGACAACTACGGTGGCTTCCCGGTGGGTGGTTCATTCCTGATGACCGAGAACCCAGAGGTGGCGAACCGCCATCTAGAGAAAGTTTACGGCCAGGCTTCTGTAGGTGCACCACCGATGTCCGTTCCCCACATCGATGCGCGTAACCTGGATGGTAAAAAAGTGGTGCTGTTTGGGCCGTTCGCGACCTTCTCCACCAAATACCTGAAAAACGGTTCACTGTTTGATCTGCTGAGCGCCACCACCACCAGCAACATCATGCCGATGACCCACGTGGGCATTGATAACTTTGACCTGGTGAAATACCTGATTGGTCAGGTGATGCTGAATGACGACGATCGCTTCGCGGCGCTGAAAGAGTACTATCCAAACGCACGTAAAGAAGACTGGAAACTGATTCAAGCGGGCCAGCGTGTGCAGATCATTAAGAAAGATGCCGAGAAAGGTGGCGTGCTGAAACTGGGTACGGAAATTGTGACCGATCAGCAGAAAACCATCGCGGCTCTGCTGGGCGCTTCACCGGGTGCATCCACTGCTGCACCGATCACCCTCGACGTGATGAAGAAGTTGTTCCCAGAGCAGTTCGCTTCACCAGAGTGGCAAGAGAAGATCCGCGCGATCATCCCAAGCTTTGGTCAGAAACTGAATGGTAATACTGCGCTGACTCAGCAGGTATGGGACAACACCGCAGCGACCCTGCAGTTGACCAAACCGCCAGTGATTAACATGGGTGACCAGTCAGTCGCACCCACGCAGGCAAAACCGCGTGCGGAATCCGCTAAGCAGGATATGGCGCTGTAACCACCGCTTCTACCACGCTTAATCAAGGCTACCCTTTTCACAAGGGGTAGCCTTTTTGTTATGTATTTTCAGTGTAGCGCTGATGGTATAGCAGAGGCGTCTTGGCTTAAGGCAAAGTGCCCTTTTTGGCAACACGCACTGAAGCTGATGAGCAGGCTGGGACCGCACCGGGGCAGGCGGTCCCAGACGGCGTTATCACCAGTCGTTTAACTAACAAACATTACATGACCTTTCCATTATTCAATCCCCACACCAGCGCTTGCCGCGCATGCGCCACCCGGGGTTGACGCAGGGCGCTTGGTAACCAGATCAGGTTATAGCAGATCTCGGTGTCACCCACCGGTGCGGTTAAACAGACCAATTCGCCCTGCTCGATCTGCGCCTGACATAAAAATTGTGGCATCACCGACCAGCCAAAACCGCGACTGAGCAAGCTGCGTTGCCCGCGCAAATCTTGGCCGACCATTGCAGGCAACAGTGTATGATATTTGATGCGATTTTTATCCAGCCAATGGTCAATCAATGACAGTTTCAGGTCGTAAGCCAACAGTGGCTCTTTGATCAAGTCGGCCGCGAAATCATCGCTTTGCGCTAATCGCGCCGCCACCGCCGGGGCCGCAACGGCAATCACCCGATCGCGAAATATCACCTCGCCTTTCAAACGCGAATCCGTGACCGGGTGTGCCGTAATACCGAGATCGCAATGCCCTTCTATCACCATTTGTGACACCAGCGGACCATCACCGGTGTGCATATGCACGCGGATCCCGCTCTCCAGCAGCGGGAGCAGTTCACCCGCCAACTTCTCCGCCATAAAATCGGCATGCCCGATAATCTGCAACGTGCCGCCCACATCCATGGAACGGGCGCGAGCGGATGATAATGCAGACTCGGCAGTATCCAGTGAGTTGCCAATATCAGCGGCCAGATCGTCTGCAACGGCGGTAGGGGTCACGCCATGCACCTGACGTTCAAACAGCGGCCTTCCGACAGCGACTTCCAACCCACTGATGTGTTGCGATACTGCCGGTTGAGTCAGATTCAGTGCGCGGGCCGCACCAGAAATTGAGCGCTGCCGATACACTTCCATAAAAGTACGTAGGCGAACCAGCGACATATAGCCCCATAAATTAATTTATACCCCTGCCAAAATAGCCTTGTTAGCCGCCAAACGCCAGCACGGGTAAGCTGCCTGCATCGTGAAACACACAGGAAAAGAACATGCCACTCCAACAAGATTTACAACGTGTACTGCACACCATGAAGCAGGCACATCTCCAGACACCTCCGGCATCAGCTGCCTTGCGCCGCGACCGTTTACTGCGCAGCGTTGCGTTAATCCGGGAGAATCACCAGGCTTTAAATCACGCCATTAGCGCCGATTTTGGCCATCGCAGTGCCTACCAGACCCAGGCCGCCGACCTGATGACCACCATCAATATGTTGCAGCATGCGGCAGAGCATCTGGAGCAGTGGATGCAACCAGAAATCGCGGAAGTCCCGCTCGCCGGGATGCAGGCGCGTATTGAGCCGCAACCGCTGGGCGTCGTGGGCATCATCAGCCCGTGGAATTTCCCGATTAACCTGGCCTTTGGTCCGTTGGCGGGCGTGTTTGCCGCGGGCAACACCGCGATGCTAAAACCCTCCGAGTTAACGCCCAAAACGTCTGAGCTATTAGCGGAATTAGTACCGCGTTATTTCGCGGCCGAAGAACTGACGGTGGTGCTCGGTGATGCCAGCGTCGGCCAGGCTTTTAGCGCCCTGCCATTCGACCACCTGGTCTTCACCGGCAGTACCGCTGTTGGCAAACATGTGATGCGCGCAGCAGCGGAAAACCTGGTGCCTGTGACCTTAGAGCTTGGCGGGAAATCTCCAGTGGTGGTGGACGTTGATGCCGATGTGGCCATCGCGGCTGCCAGAACGCTGACGATTAAAACCTTCAACGCCGGGCAAATCTGTATCTCCCCCGATTACCTGCTGCTCCCGCAGGAGGCTGAAGGTGATTTCATCGCTGCGACTCAGCAATTTATGCAGCAGGCCTTCCCTGCGCTACAGGCTAACGAGGATTACACCGCCATCATCAGCGATCGTCACTATCAGCGGCTGATCGATCTGATTAAGGATGCGCGCAACAAAGGCGCTCGCGTCATCAGTCTGGCACCGGCCGGTGAACCTGACTTTGATGCACAGTGCCGCAAAATCGCTCCGCATCTGATTCTGGATGTGACTGAAGAGATGGCGGTGATGCAGGAAGAGATCTTTGGCCCGTTGCTGCCAGTCAAAACCTACAGTGGTGATCTACAGCAGGCGATAGGCTACATCAATGCGCACCCCCGCCCGCTGGCAGCCTATTACTTTGGTGATGATGTGCAGCGTCAGCAACAAATGGCACAGCACACCACCTCCGGCGCACTGGTGATAAACGATGTCATGACCCATGCTTCTCTCGACAGCCTGCCATTCGGTGGCGTTGGGGCATCGGGTATCGGCGCTTACCACGGCATACATGGTTTCCGTCGTTTCAGTCACGCTAAACCGGTTGTGATTCAGGATGCAGCCGGCACCACCAATTTACGGTTGCGCGCGCCTTATCAGGACAAAAGCGCGGCCCTGACCGATCTGCTGAATAACCAATATTAATTGAGGATTGAAAATGAAAATTTTGATGGTTCTGACGTCGCACGCTGAACTGGGCAACACCGGCAAAAAACCGGATTTTGGCTGGAAGAGTTTGCCGCGCCCTATTTCGTCTTTAAAGATGCCGGGGCTAATGTGGTCCTGGCCTCGCCAGCGGGTGGACAGCCGCCGCTTGATCCTAAAAGTGATTTACCCGAATTTCAGACCGAGATGACTGCACGCTTTAAATCTGACGCGGCGGCTCAGCAGGCGCTGGCCACCACCGTTAAACTGAGCAGCGTCAATCAGCACGATTTCGATACCGTATTTTATCCAGGTGGTCATGGACCCTTGTGGGATCTGGCAGAGTCAGCTGACTCCATCCAGTTGATCGAGTCCTTTGATCGCGCAGGCAAACCGATTGGCTTTGTCTGCCATGCGCCAGGCGCGCTGCGTCATGTTAAGGCCGCTAACGGTGCTCCGCTGATTCAGGGCAAAAAGGTCACTGGGTTCACTAACAGTGAAGAAGCCGCGGTAGAACTGACTGACGTCGTGCCTTTCCTGATTGAAGATGAGTTCATCAAACTGGGTGCGCACTATCAAAAAGGAGCTGACTGGGCACCTTTCGTGGTGCAGGACGGTCATCTGGTGACGGGGCAAAACCCGGCAAGTTCAGAAGACGTGGCAAAAGCCCTGCTTATGCAGTTGGCTGCACAGCGCCCATAAGCCTGATTCAGCCCTGATAGCGCACCGCCTCCAGCAATTTAGCAAAGGCGGCGGTGTGCTGTTTGCGGCTGGGATAATAGAGGTAATAGCCGCTAAAAGGCTCACTCCAGTCCTGCAACACCCGCTGTAAACGCCCTTGTTCAATCAGATCGCGGACCGCATCTTCTGGCACACAGGCGATCCCCATGCCAGAAAGCGCGGCATCAATGCGCGATGACAGGTTATTAAATATCAGTTGCCCTTCGACTTTGACGCGAATTTCTTTGCCGTCTTTGGTGAATTCCCAGTTATATAATCCGCCTAATGTGGGCAAGCGCATATTAATGCAACTGTGATTTTGCAATTCATAAGGCGTTTGCGGCTTACCGTTTTCGGCAAAATATTCAGGAGTGGCAACAATCGCCATACTCCAGTCCGGGCCAATGCGCACCGCGACCATATCTTTTTCAACCTGTTCACCTAAGCGCACACCGGCATCAAAACGGCCGCTGACAATATCCGTCAGGGTGTTATCCACCGACAGCTCAACTTTCACCTCGGGATATTGCAGCAGGAAGGGTTTTAGTAAGGGCCATAAAGTGGTTGATAGCGCATGTTCACCCGCCGTAATACGAATCGTCCCCGTCGGTTTCCCTTGATTAGCGACTAAGTCCTGCAGGGCTTTTTCAATATCAACGATCATCGGCTCAACGCTTTTAATCAGCTGCTCACCCGCTTCTGTCGCCGCGACGCTACGCGTCGTGCGGGTTAACAAACGCGTATTGAGGCGCTCTTCTAACCCGCGAATGGCGTGGCTTAACGCCGATTGGGAAACGCCGAGCTTAGCCGCAGCACGCGTAAAACTCTGTTCACGCGCCACCACCACCAGGTAGGTGAGATCATTAAAGTTTTCCCTCAGCATGGTTTTATCCTTTTCGGTTTAGCTGTCGTGCGGCAAAACAATATACATAACCTGAAATATATGTGGGACTTTCACGAGTAGTACGGCACAAAGCGTTAAATTGTGACACCCATCAACTCATGAAGCCATGCGCCTGTATTTTTCCTTGTAATTAATGAATGAGGTTCATAGCGCTTATCGCGGTTTCACCTCTAATTAAATGTACTTTGTAATGATACTGTTAGTCGGTCTCTGAGCCTGTTGAGCAGAAGTCAGAGACTCGACGTTAACTGAGGCCGCAAACATGGACAGACATGAAATCCTCATTCAAGACCTGATTGTATGGATTGATGACCATCTGCGCCAACCGCTGAAAATTGAAGAGGTGGCGCAACGCGCGGGATATTCAAAATGGCATTTGCAGCGCATATTTCAGCGCATCATGCATATCAGTTTAGGCAATTACATTCGCGATAAAAAACTGGCGTTGGCCGCTGAAGACTTAATTAACAGCAATGACGCAGTCATCGATATCTCAATGAAATACGGCTATGACTCGCAACAGTCATTCACCCGCTCATTTGTCAGAAAATATCGCGTACCGCCAGCCACCTGGCGGCGATTAAACGCACAAAAGTTCCCTTTCCAGGTGTAATTCACCTTCACGACCGGCCTCCGGGAGAAAATCAGAATGCCCCACACCGTGGCAATTAAGCCGCTGGCTTTGCTATGCGCGTCATTTACTTTGTTATTAACCGGCTGCGATGCCGCATCCGCGCCCTCTTCCGCCACCTCGTCGGCTCCGGATGTACAGGTGATGACCTTGCAAGCGACAGCATTAGCCATCACCACTGAGTTGCCTGGCCGCACCTCCGCTTTCCGTGTAGCAGAAATCCGCCCGCAAGTCTCTGGCATCGTATTACAACGCGCTTTCCGCGAAGGCAGCGATGTGGTGGCAGGTCAAACCCTGTATCAGATTGATCCAGCACCCTTTCGCGCCAGCTATGACAGTGCCCGTGCGGCACTTTCACAAGCTGAGGCGAATGCACGTATCGCCCAACTCACGTTGACGCGTTACCGCTCACTGGGCGATACGCAATATGTCAGCCGTCAGGAGGTCGATCAGGCACAGGCCACCGCCGCACAAACCCGAGCGGCGGTGGATGCCCAACTCGCCGCGACAGAGTCAGCACGCATTAATCTGCTCTGGAGCACGCTTAAATCGCCCATCAGCGGACGCATTGGACGCTCATCCGTCACCGAAGGTGCGTTAGTGCAAAGTGGACAAACCGACGCACTGGCCACGGTGCAACAACTCGATCCTTTGTATGTCGATGTCACCCAATCCAGTGACGATTTCCTGCATCTGCAGCAAGCCTTCTCCAGCGGTCACCTTCAGCAGAACAGCGGAAAAACCCAGGTCAACGTAGTGTTTAGTGATGGTTCCCTCTACCCCCACAGCGGCACCCTGGCCTTCTCTGATGTCACGGTCGATGCCACCACCGGCGCCATCACCCTGCGAGCCATCGTACCCAACCCTGAACATCAACTGCTGCCGGGCATGTTTGTGCGTGCCCAGTTGGATGAGGGGCGCGACCCACAAGCATTGCTGATCCCGCAGCAGGCTGTGACTCGCACACCGCGCGGGCAAGCCACCACGTTAGTGGTGGGCGCCGATGACAAAGTAGAAGTGCGAGCGATAAGCGTGGCTGAAGCCGTTGGCGACGCATGGCGTGTCAGTGGCGGCGTTGAGGCAGGCGAACGCGTGATTGTATCTGGCTTGCAGCGCGCACAGCCGGGCATGGTGGTGCATCCCGTCACCCTTCCTACCCCAACCGGGAGCGCTCACTGATGTCACGTTTTTTTATTGATCGACCCATTTTTGCCTGGGTGTTAGCCATTATTGTGATGCTTGCCGGGGCGATTTCTATCCTAAAATTGCCAGTGGAACAATATCCCGATGTCGCCCCCACGGCGGTGCAAATCCGTGCCACCTATCCCGGCGCGGATGCCACCACCTTGCAGAACAGTGTGACGCAGGTGATTGAGCAAAATATGAGTGGGCTGGATGGCCTGATGTACATGTCCTCGACCAGCGACTCATCGGGCACCCTGCAGTTGACGCTGTCGTTTGAAAACGGCACCGATGCGGATATCGCTCAAGTGCAGGTGCAGAATAAGCTGCAACTCGCCACGCCCCTGTTGCCGCAGGAAGTGCAGCAGCAAGGGATCACCGTGCGTAAATCCTCTAGCGTGTTTTTCCTCGTGCCCGGCTTTGTCGATGAAAGTGGCCGCATGAGCATGGAGGACATTGCGGATTACGTGGCGGCAAACCTGAAAGATCCCATCAGCCGCATTAACGGCGTAGGCGATACCACGCTGTTTGGCTCGCAATACGCGATGCGCATCTGGCTCGATCCCAACAAACTCAACAATTATCAGCTCACCCCGGTGGATGTGATGAGTATGATCCGCACCCAGAATGCGCAGGTGGCAGCCGGGCAGCTTGGTGGGGCGCCTCCGGTTAAAGGCCAGCAGCTCAACGCTTCAATCATTGCGCAGACGCGCCTCACCTCACCGGAAGAGTTCGGCAACATTCTGCTGAAAGTGAACAATGACGGCTCACAGGTGCGTCTGCACGATGTTGCGCGCATTGAACGCGGCGGTGAGAACTACAACTTTGTTGTGAAGATCAATGGGAAACCGGCGTCTGCTTTAGGCATTCAGCTAGCCAGCGGTGCCAATGCACTGGATACAGCGAATGCCATTCGCGCGCGCATCAATCAACTGAAGCCCTATTTCCCTCAGGGGCTGAAAGTGGTGTATCCCTACGACACCACGCCGTTCATCAGCATCTCAATTCATGAGGTGGTGAAGACCCTGTTTGAAGCCATCGTGTTGGTGTTTCTGGTGATGTATCTGTTCCTGCAGAACCTGCGCGCCACGCTGATCCCGACCATTGCCGTACCGGTGGTATTACTGGGTACCTTCGGCATTCTTAGCGCGTTTGGTTACTCGATAAATACCCTCACCATGTTCGGCATGGTGTTGGCCATCGGGCTATTGGTCGATGATGCCATTGTGGTGGTTGAGAACGTCGAGCGCGTGATGGCAGAAGAGGGATTAAGACCTAAAGCGGCCACACGCAAATCCATGGGCCAGATTCAGGGAGCCTTAGTGGGGATTGCGCTGGTGCTCTCGGCGGTCTTTGTGCCGATGGCCTTCTTCGGCGGCAGTACTGGGGTGATCTATCGCCAGTTCTCCATCACGATTGTCTCAGCGATGGTGCTGTCGGTGCTGGTGGCGCTGATCCTGACGCCAGCCCTCTGCGTCACTATCCTGAAGCCGATTAAGCCGGGCACCCACGGACAACAGCGCGGTTTTTTTGCCTGGTTTAACCGTAAGTTTGACCAGAGCAGCCACCACTACAGCAACGTTGTGGCGCGGATGCTGCATCGCAGCGGTCGTTTTTTGCTGATCTATGCGCTACTGGTGGGTGGTATGGCGGTGCTATTTATGCGCCTTCCCACCTCATTTTT
This sequence comes from Type-D symbiont of Plautia stali, assembly GCF_001485335.1. Classification (NCBI taxonomy): domain Bacteria; kingdom Pseudomonadati; phylum Pseudomonadota; class Gammaproteobacteria; order Enterobacterales; family Enterobacteriaceae; species Type-D symbiont of Plautia stali. The sequence continues at coordinate 37,348 of NZ_BBOC01000024.1, forward strand.
GCCATCTGAAGACCAGGGTGTTCTCGCGACTCAGGCCATACTGCCGGCCGGTGCCACGCAGGAACGCACCCAAGCGGTACTGGATCAGGTTAACGACTACTATCTGACTCATGAGAAAGACAACGTTGAGAACGTATTAACCGTTAACGGTTTCGGCTTTGCAGGGCGTGGCCAGAATGTGGGGATCGCCTTTATCGGCCTGAAAGATTGGTCGCTGCGCCCCGGTGACAGCAATAAGGTCGATGGCATCGTCAGCCGCGCTGCCCAAGCATTCAGCAAAATTTTAGATGGCAATGTGGTGGCGTTTAATCTGCCGCCAATCATTGCGCTGGGTAATGCCACCGGATTTGATTTTGAGTTGATTGATCAGGGTAGTCTCGGGCATGACAAGCTGTTGCAGGCACGCAATCAACTACTGGAACTGGCGCGTCAGCATCCTGAGACGCTGGCGGCTGTGCGCCCTAACGGCATGGAAGACAGCCCGCAGTTCAAACTCAATATCGACCAGGAGAAGGCCACAGCACTCGGCGTTGATCTTTCCGACATCAACACCACCCTGAGCAGCGCCTGGGGCGGCAGTTACGTGAACGACTTTGTCGATCATGGCCGTGTGAAAAAGGTCTACGTCATGAGTGATGCGCCCTGGCGCATGATGCCAAAAGACATTAATGACTGGTATGTCCGTGCCAGCAACGGAAAAATGGTGCCTTTTGCCAGTTTCGCCACCGCCGAATGGGTTTACGGTTCACCGCGGCTGGAGCGTTACAATGGTTTGTCCTCACTGGAAATTCTCGGGCAGCCTGCGCCGGGCAAAAGTTCAGGTGAAGCCATGGCGCTGATGGAACAGTTAGCACAACAACTGCCCTCCGGCATCGGTTTCGACTGGACCGGTATGTCTTATCAAGAGCGCATGACGGGCGAGCAAGCCCCAGCGCTTTACGCACTGTCCCTCATCGTGGTGTTCTTGTGTCTGGCCGCGCTGTATGAAAGTTGGTCCATTCCGTTCTCCGTGATGCTGGTGGTGCCGCTGGGTGTCTTGGGTGCGTTACTGGCCACTCTGTTACGAGGACTGAGCAACGATGTCTACTTTGTGGTCGGCCTGCTGACCACCATTGGGCTGTCGGCAAAGAACGCCATTTTGATCGTCGAATTCGCCAAAGATCAGATTGAGATCGAAGGCAAAGGCGTGATCGAAGCCACGCTGGATGCGGCGCGTATGCGTTTACGTCCGATTTTGATGACCTCACTGGCCTTTATCCTTGGCGTTTTGCCACTGGCGCTCAGTTCGGGTGCCGGGTCGGGCGCGCAAAATGCGGTGGGCACCGGGGTGATCGGTGGCATGGTTGCCGCTACGCTGCTGGCGATTTTCTTTGTTCCAGTATTTTTCGTGGTGGTGCGCAACCGCTTTGCTGGGCGTAAAGCCGAAGAGGAGGATGAAGATGAATACGCTATGGATTGATGATTTAAATTCATAGGTTCAAGCTGATTTTCGTCACTAATCAACGCAGCCCGGCTTTGTTACAGTAAGCCGGGCTGTCACTTCATCCTGCACGCATTGTTATCACTCAATTAAAGACACCATGGACATTAAAACCGTTACCCATCCTCCCGATTTCAAAACCGGCATCGCGTTTATCGTGATTCTGAGTGCGTTGATGGCATTTACCTCGCTCTCAACCGATATTTATTTGCCCGCCATGCCGGCTATGTCCGCGGCACTGCACGGTGATTCAGAACTGACAGTGACGGGATTTCTGATTGGCTTTGCCATCGCACAGCTCATTTGGGGGCCCATTAGTGACCAGTTGGGCCGCAAAAAACCGCTCTACATCGGCATGGTCATTTTTGCCGTGGGATCAGCGGGCTGCGCCCTCTCGACTGACATGATTCAGATCGTCTTTTGGCGGGTCATTCAGGCTGCCGGTGCCTGTACCGGCCCGATGCTGGCGCGCGCGATGATCCGTGATCTTTTTACCCGGACACGCGCCGCACAAATGCTGTCCACGTTGATTATTGTTATGGCGATTGCACCCATCGCTGGCCCGCTGTTGGGTGGGCAGATTATTCGCTATTCGCAGTGGCCGGTGATCTTCTGGTTCCTGGCGCTGGTGGGCGTACTGATGTTCTGCTCTCTAATGTGGCTTCCGGAAACATTACCGCTGGAAAAACGCGTAAAAGCTTCACTGGGGCACGCATTTTCGAATTACCTGACCTTGCTGGGTAATAAGAGTTACATGCGTTTCACCCTGTGCGTGACCTTTTATTACGTGGCGGCCTATGCTTTTATCGTGGGCTCACCTGCGGTCTACATCAGCTATTTCGGCGTTGACCCGCAGCACTATGGTTGGTTATTCGCCGTCAATATTTTGGGTTTGGTGGCGATTAGCACTCTGAATAAACGTTTAGTGCAAAAGGTCAAACTTGAGACCCTGCTGAAAGGTGCCTCTTTTATCGCCGCCATGATGACGCTAATGATGTGCGTGATGCTGAAAACACACCCCACTGCCATCGCCGCGCTGGCGATCTGTATTTTTGTGTTCTTCTCCATGAACGGCATCATTGCTGCTTCCGCAACGGCGGCAGCGCTGGATGCAGTGCCTAATGCAGCGGGATCGGCTTCCGCGCTGATCGGTTCGTTGCAATACGGAAGTGGGATTATTTCATCCTTGCTGTTGGCATGGCTGAATAACGGCACGCCGTGGATCATGGTCGGCATTATGACGGTTTTCACGCTGCTCAGTTTCTTGATCACGCTTGGCGGGCGCAGACCACACATGCCAAAAGCGTCAATCGACGCCAGGGCGCAGTCATAATGAAGGGCGAATGATCGCCCTTCATTATTTATCCTCGCTCAAGAGATTCCTTAGTTTGACTCACCGACGCCATACTTTCTGTTTCGGGCTGAGTCACATCTTTTTTTATCACGCGCAGAATAACCGCGGTGAGTAACGCCCCCGCAGCGATGGCAAACATATAGGCCAGTACATGCGTAATGACGTTGGGGATAAACAGCACGAACACGCCGCCGTGCGGTGCACGAGAAGCGCACCCGAGTCCCATGGAGAGCGCACCGGCCAGGCCAGACCCGGCACATATTGCAGGAATGACGCGCAGTGGATCGGATACGGCATAAGGAATCGCGCCCTCAGTAATAAAAGAGAGTCCTAATACATAGGTCACTTTTCCGGTTTCACGCTCTTGTGCGCTGAATTTACGTTTAAACAGTGTTGTCGTCAGCGCAATGCCAATGGGTGGCACCATGCCCGCGGCCATACACGCCGCGATCGGTTCATATATTCCTGTCGACATTAATCCAATGGCAAACATGCAGACGGTTTTATTTAGCGGCCCACCCATATCAAATGCCACCATGACGCCAATGATCATCCCCATCACAGCCGCATTCATATTGCCCATGCTTTGTAAAAAGGTGGTAAGTGCTTCCAGTAATAATTTTATCGGTTGCCCAATCACCAGGATCATCAGAGCTCCGGTCAGTAGCACCGTTAATAAAGGCACAATCAGAATAGGTTTCAATCCCGCGAGCACCTGCGGTAACTGGATATATTTCACCACCAACAGGGTGATATATCCGGCGAGGAAACCGGCGAACAGTGCGCCTAAGAAACCTGCACCAGTGTGCACGGCGAGCATACCGCCCACGGCGCCGGAGACAATACCGAGATTACCGCTGATAGATTTGCTGATGCCCAGCGACAGAATGGGCAACATTAACGCGAACGCAGCGCCGCCGCCTACGTCAGAGAGCATTTTGGCGATAGGACTAAAATGGGCATCACCTGGCGTTGCGGCAGTAATGCCGAAAGAAAAACTGAGGGCAATCAGAATGCCGCCGGCCACCACAAAGGGGATCATCAGGTTTACCCCAGTGATTAAGTGAACATAGAGTTGGGAGACAATAGATTTACCGTTAGTGAGAGGAGGCGTGTCTTTGGTCGTTTCCTTTTTCTGCTCAACAAGCGCTTCGGGCTGAAGCGCGCCATCCAGAATGCTGTTTAATAGTCCCGTGGCATCTTTTGCTGCTCGAGCGACCGGCACTTTAAAGATACGTTTGCCACTAAAACGGCCTGTATCAATCACTTTATCCGCTGCAATCAATACCGCATCTGCGTTATTAATATCTTCATCTGTGAAGTGATATTTGCTTTCCACCGCACCGTGGGTTTCCACCACAATATCAATACCCATTTTTGCAGCACTTTTTTTCAGGTTGGCTTCCGCAATATACGTATGCGCGACGCCTGTGGGACAGGCGGTGATGGCAATGAGTCTCATTGATAAACTCCACATGGTCGATATTATCGCGATGTCGTTTATTCGACTTCGCCACTATTGACGGCTTTTGGTTATTCGATGAGTAAGGTTGTAAAACGATTGAACGAAGGGCGAAATACTAAATGTTGGGCAGATTGTGGACATTTTATTGAACACTACAATTTGGCTTCATCAGGGATAGGGATTACAGCCGCTGGAGGCCGAAGGTTTAATGCTGGTTTTGGGTCGCCATACATGGCAACCCTACGATGGTCGTGCGGGGTGTTCGCAGAGTGCGCATTTTATGCGCGCCAGGGTAAGCCAACGCACTGGCATTGATTTAAAGGCCCCTACTCTGATTCTGCCACTCACGCACGATTGTCTGGATCAGTTGCCCGGCCGGCATTTCTCGCGCCAGCCCCGCGCCCTGTCCTGCCCATTGTGCGCCAAAACCGGGTTCATTTTTGGCGGCAGCCGCTGCGGCTAAAGCCTTGCCCAGTGAGTAGGTTAAGGGATAGTCGGGGATCTCGTCGGATCTGACATCCTGGCTAAAACGGCAGAAAGCGTTGCGTAAGCAGCGCGCCTGACGGCCCGAGATGGCCGCCGTCATCACCGTCGCCGTTTCATTGGATTGTTTGAGTGCGGCGCGGTAGGCGTCATTCGCTGCCGATTCTGGACAGAGTACAAAAGCCGTGCCCATTTGCACGCCGGTCGCGCCCAACTGCATCATGGCGGCCATGCCAGCGCCATCCATGATTCCGCCAGCAGCAATAACCGGATGGGAAGTGTGTTGCCGAATAGCCTGCACGAGTGTCAACGTCGACATTTGAGGATCGAAAGTCCGTGGATCAAATTGCCCACGGTGACCACCCGCCTCCATGCCTTGAGCAACAATAAAATCAATTTTGTGTTCAGCAACCGCTAGTGCTTCCGTGACGTTGGTGGCGGTAGCGAACGTGATAATCCCCCGCTGTTTAAACTGCTCAATCACCTGAGCTTCTGGCAGGCCAAAATGAAAGCTGACTGCAGCAGGCTTTGCCTTTGCAATCACATCAAACATCGCATGATTGCCTAAGAAGGTTTGGTAAATCTCCTGCAGTTCATCTGGTAGCGCTGCGCCATAGCGGGCAAACAATTCGCGGAACCGTTCAATCCATGCCTGCTCGCGTGCAGCATGGCGTTGAACTGGGGCATGGCAAAACACGTTAACGTTGATCGCGCCACGCGTCAGTGCCTGTGTTTTGGCGATCATCGCTTCCGCCTGTTGAGGCGTTGCCGCCCCCACGCTGATCGAACCCAGCGCCCCTGCCTCAGTCACGGCGGCTGCCATTTCCGGTGTTGATACACCGGCCATCGGCGCCTGTACTATCGGGTATTGCAAACCTAATGCTTCACAAAGCGAAAGTGCCACGGTGATATCCACGCTAAATTTAAGTGAAATAAAAGTAGCACCGATTCAAAGCCGCCTCCAGATAACATGCATTTTAAATGCACCTAAATATCAGCGGGCGATGTCATTTATAGTGACGCCGCGGCAAACGCGCCCGGCGTAATGCCAAAATGTACGCGGAATTTTTTAATAAAATGGCTCTGATCAAAAAATCCAACATCGTTAGCGGTTTGCGCCGCATCCAGTCCCAGCGACAGCAGGCGTTTGGCGCGCACCAGGCGGATTTGGGTGAGATATTGATGCACCGACAGACCCGTGAGCTTTTGGAAAGTGCGCATAAAATGAAATTCGCTCAAACCGGCCACGGCGGCGATCTCACTGACTGCGAGCGGTTGATGATAGTGGCTGTGCAGGAAATCAATCGCCTGACGGATATCGGCACGCAAGGCGTTTTTTTGCCCGCCTTTTAGGGTGCGTTCGCCATGTTGACGAATCAACGTATTAAGAATCTGATAGAGCGCACACTCCTTTTCAACCGCATCTGGGCTCTGCTGCATCACGGCGGAAGCCTGCAGCATCTGCTGGGCCAGCGCAGGATCATAACGCATCCCTTCGGCGCCAAAATTGAGTTCGCCTGTGCCGCCAATGATTGACTCAGCCACCTCATTGACCAGCGAAGCTGAAGGATAGAAGGCACAATAATCCCAACCCTCATCACGTTGAACCGCTTCCCCGGTGTGCACTTCTCCCGGCTGGATAACCATTACGGTACCAGCAGCAGCAATACCCTGCTGGCGACAAATACGCGTGCGCTGTGCGCCGCGTGCAAACGCGGCAATCACATATTCGTCGTGGAAATGTGGCGGGTAACTGTGCTCATAACAGCGCGCGCGCAGGATTTCCATTCCACCGAGCATTCCTCGATCGCGCCACAGTTTGATGTCGTCACGTTTTTCCTGCATCACAAATCCTTCGCTGATTTTCTCCGGGAGCAGGATTTTACTATAGCCTTGTGCATCCATGCTTATTATTGCTGCATCTGTTGAGAAGGTTTTGGAACTTAATTATGTCGTTGAATAGTCAAACCCTGCCAAAACACAGCGAAAGGGAGAGCTTTCGTGCGGGATTTATCGCCTGTTTACCCACGGTGCCAGGCTACCTGAGCATCGGTTTTGCGGCGGGCGCCATTGGCACGCTGGCAGGGTTTTCTGTGCTGCAAACCGCGCTGTTAGCAACCCTGCTCTACACCGGTTCGGCGCAGTTTTTATTTTATTCACTCTGGGCCTCCGGAGCGGAAATGACCTCGGTGGTGTTAAGCGTGATGCTGGTGAATCTCCGCTACTTGTTGATGAGTTCCGCCATTAGCGTCTTTTTCCGCGGGCAAACCGGCTGGCAGAAAGTGGTCAGCGGCCTGTTACTCACCGATGAAACTTTCGGTGTGGCCGTACAACACGGTAGCCAGCACGGCAAGATCGGCTTTAGCTGGATGTTTGGCCTTAACCTGCCCGCCTGGCTCAACTGGATTCTTGCCTGTGTGATCGGTGCTTACGCAGCGTCAGCAGTGCCCGAATCACTGATGGCCGGTCTAAGCTTCAGCCTGGTGTCGATGTTTATCGGCTTAATATTAATGACGTGGTTTGCCAGCCGTCGTAAATGGCTTGAAACGCTGGCGATTGTCGTGGCGGTATTGGTGACCTTTTTCTCGGCCGGACACCTCGACCTGAGTGTGGTGGTGATTGTGGCGGCCTCAATTGCCGCCAGTTTAGCAACGCTGGTTTTACGCATGAAGTACAAGGAGGGTGTGTAAAATGGAACGTAATGTCCTGCTGACCATTGTGATTGCGGCGCTGGTCACGGCGGTCATGCGCGTTGGCCCGATTCTGCTGCTCTCACGTTTTCGCCTGGCCCCACTGGCGCAACAGTGGCTGAGTTTCATTCCTGCAGCGATTATGGCGGCCATTGTCACCGCCGAATTAGTGGAGAAACCGGCCCTCACCGCTTCAGGGCTGAGTTTATCCCTGCTGGCCGCGCTGATTGCCGCCATTACGGGCGTGATCACCCGTGGTTTATTTGCCACCGTATTGGCAGGCATGGTGGCCTATACAGCACTGCGCTATATATTCGGCATGTAGGCTTAAGGGACGGCCCAAAAGCCGTCGCCTGTTAACTGACCTCCGGGGCTGGCGTGCGCTTGCCCTTCAACAGATTCCTCAGTGCAGGCTCCGCATATTTACTGATAAACCACGCGATATAATAGAGAACGGTCGCTACCGCTATCGGCATCAGCAACATGACGAACTCATTTTTAATGTGCACATTGATTTTTATCAGTGTGGCAATCATCAAATTTTCATGGATCAAATAGAACGCATAACTGGCAAAACCAATGGCAGTCAGGAAGCGCAACGATAAAATGCGTTCTAACATTCTTGAATAAAAACTGGCAATAAAGAACAGCATCACCATCAGTAAAGGTATAACAGTAATGACGCCAGCATTTTTAATGAAATAGCTGAAGTTGATCAGTAACGCAAACGCCACAATCGCATAATGGAATGCCTTATCCCTGCCATGCATCCGTTCATATACCAGACATCCCACCATAAACCAGGCGTAATGGATAAAGCCGAATTTAGATACCACATCGACTAGCAAAGGATGTCCCAGCGATTTTAAAACGGACGCACCTGATAACAGCAACATTGGCACCAGCAAGCCTGGCAAACAATATTTTCGTCCCAGAGTAAAATAGATTAAACCGATAATCAGGTAAAATACCGCCTCAACGTAAAGCGACCAGAAAGATCCCGCCATGGATTTGAATTCAATGCCGGTGATTTGCGTTAGCGTCTCAGGATTGGTGAAGATAAGGCCTGGCAGCAAGTTTTTGACATGTGGCGTCATGGCTGACCATTCAGGGTAAAAACCTCCCGCAAAGAAAAGCAACAAACTGGCAATCAGCATCGCTGGAAACAGGCGCAACCAGCGTTTCTTCAGGAAACTGATATAGCTTTCTGATTTGTCCAGCGTCATAAATATGACAAACCCGGAGATCATAAAAAATAGTTCCACCCCGAGCCAGCCAAAAGAAAATATGGGAATATGTTGGGTATGATTAACATAAGGCAACAGCTCAGGCCAACGTGCATAGGCATGGTAGCCAATGACCAATAAAATAGCTAAGCCGCGCATTCCATCAAGATGCTTGATACGTGCGTGCATAATTCCCTCAGGAAAGATGACCGTGTGAGTAAAGTCAAATTAACACTGAAGCAATTCCTATCACAATAAGACTAAATCTGATTAAATAAGTTACAAACAAAAGTTTATTTAACAACACAGACTCATACTGCACAAGTTTACATTGGCCTTACTATCATTATTAAACAACGAACTCTACAGGTCATTTATCTACATGCTCGCAGTAATAACAGGCCAGTCATTAACAGCATCATGACCGGCCTGTAATAAATATCTGTAAAAAATGCTAATCAATACTTATTCTGGCGGTAATGCCTGCAAAATACGCTGCGCATCACCCGCGCTGAGTGGGTAATCGTAAAACTGTCGATAAAACGCCTGCGTGGCGGTCACCATATCAATCTGGGGAAACAGTGTCGGATGAAGCTGTTTTGCCGCCCATTTTACAGAGTATCAACAATAAATAGAGTCAACATGCCCGCACCTACCAGCCAGTAAAAGATCATTGCCCAGTGGCGAAACACAGGTTGCTGGCTGTAGCGCTCATGAAGGATAAAAAGCAGCAGCAGTACCGCTGCAGTACGATTGACGAGGAAACTCATTTCACCCCGAATGAAATAAATCATGATGGCGAAAACCACACTTCCAAGACTGAGTAAGGCAAAGAGGCCTTTGGCCCAAAATAAAGATCTCAACATAATGTACGATTCCTGTAAGCAGCAAAAGGATGAACAGTATTCATCCTGATTAGATGATGCTGACAGGTTACGTCTCATTGGTGTTATACTACAAAGTCATAGTTTTCAACCATACATGAGATGAATTCATCCATGAAAATACAGCGCCTACCCCCACTTGGTGCTATTCGCGCCTTTGATGCCGTTGCACGTCATGCCAGTTTTAAAATGGCCGCGGATGAAATTGGCGTCACACCCACTGCGATAAGCCATCAGATAAGGGTATTGGAAGAAGCACTGAATCAACGCTTATTTACCCGGTCTGCACGTGCCGTGACGCTCACACCCGCTGGTGAAACACTTTTCCAGGCATCGACACATATTTTCGCCACCCTGCGCGATGCCGTTGATACTCTCAAGGCTGCCGAATCCCCGGCCACTTTGACCCTGAGTACCACCTCTAACTTCCTCACCAACTGGCTGGTGCCACGTCTGTCCAGACTGCATCAGGAACATCCGCATATGGCGCTGCGCCTCCATAGCGGCACTGAATTGGTGGATGTACGTGGTTCCGTAGCGGATTGTGCCATTCGATATGGCATGAACATTGATGAGGACCTGGACTCTACACTGCTTTACAACGACAGATTTGTTCTGGTCTCCAGCCCACAGCTGGACTTGCAGGACGTTACCGATTTGCGCAATGTCACCTTATTTCATGTTGAGAACCGCCGCGTTCCCACACCGGAGCCCAACTGGCAACAGTGGAAGGAGAGCTATGGTCCCGATGATTTAAAGGTGGAGAGCGGCATCCATTTCGACGACGAAACGCACGCAATTCAAGCGGCCATTGCCGGTCAGGGTGTGTTGCTGGCCAGTGAATTATTGATTCAGCGCGCCTTGAATCAAGGCTTATTGCAGATTGCCTTGCCAGGAACGTTACCGGGCGCCCGTTACACATTCGTCACCAGTGTGGAAAAGGCACAGCGCCAGGATGTACAACAGTTCAAACAGTGGTTATTGCGGGCTTTTCATGAACCGTGACATTGCGGCGCAGGTCCAATCGACTCTCTGCGCACCAGTTCGCCGGAGAAAGTTCTGCGATTGCGCATTTCGCCACCATCCAGCATCGAGATCAGCCGTTCAAGGGTTTCCTGAATCATGTCTGTAACTGGCATTTTGACGCTGGAGAGTGACGGGATGGTAAACGGAGCCAGTGGAATATCATCAAAACCCAATACTGAGACCTGAGCGGGTACCGCAATATGATGCGCCGCCAGCGCTTTCAGCGCGCCGACCGCCATCTCATCGTTACTGGCAACCAGTGCGCTGAAGGGTTTCCCCTGCGCCAGCAGTGTCTCAACGGCCGTCACCCCATTTTGCGCCTGCCATTTTCCCTCAATAATCAACGCGTCCTGCACCGCAATCTGATGCTTGGCCAGTGCCAATTTGTATCCCGCCAGTCGTTCACGTCCGGTGGGTGAATCCAGTGATCCGGTAACAAACGCAATGTCACGGTGCCCCAGTGCGATCAGTTGTTCTACCGCATCCGCACAGGTCTGCTGCTGGTCTGAATAAATACAGTAGCTGTCATGCTGACGTAAACGGCGGTTAATCACCAGAATGGGATGCTTGTGCTGATCAATGATCTCATCCATCTCTTCGATGGTGAGAAAACGTGGATAGATGATCACACCATCACAACGCAGGTCGAGCAGAAACTGAATCGCCGCCCGCTCCTCTTCTGCACTGTGCTTGCCATCCACCAGTAACAGTTGCCGCCCCTGTTGCTCCATCAACCGTGCCGAATGTTGCATCAATTCAGTGAAATAGCTGCCGCTGTAAAGGGTATTGGTGATAACCAGACCAATCGTCTGCGTTGATTTGGTCGCCAGATTACGCGCCAGTAAATTGGGGCGAAAACCGGTTTCAGCTATAGCCTGAAATACCTTTTCGCGCTTCTCTTCGCTGACATAGCCGTTGCCTGAAAGAACACGTGAGACCGTGGCTTTGGACACACCCGCAACTTTTGCCACCTCAATGATGGTTGCCATTTTTCACTCTTTTAGATGCCTGCATTGCCGCAGTGTACCTAAGCGGCGAATAGTGCGGGAGTTTTTCTCCAAAAAACCTTTCGAGTACGCGCGTTAAGAAAACGATCGACTTCACACTTATCAACATCAGTTTATAAATACCTTGCCTGGATTGAAGTGGCTGTTCATGATTTTGTGAAACCGGTTTCTCACAAGTCACTCATTGACGTTTGTACCCCTACTAAAAAAACAGAGATCCAACATCCATGGCTAAAAATTATGCTGAAGTATCGCGCGCCATCGTGGCTGCACTCGGCGGGTTTTCCAATATTGAAGCCGTCACCCATTGCATGACGCGCCTGCGCTTCGTGTTAAAAGACAGCGCGGTAATCGATAACGCCGCCCTCAAGGCCATTCCTGGCGTGATGGGCGTGGTGCACACCGATACACAATGCCAGGTGATCATCGGCAACAACGTTAATCTCGCCTATCAGGAGGTGTTGAAGCTGGGCACGCCTGATGGCAGCCTCGGTACAGCGGTAAAACGTAAAATCACGCTGCGATCGATTGGCGCAGGTATTCTGGATGCGTTGGTCGGCACCATGTCACCGCTGATCCCTGCCATCATTGGTGGGTCGATGGTGAAACTGTTGGCGATGGTGCTGGAAATGAGCGGCGTACTGCCGAAAGGATCGTCCACGTTGGTGATACTGAATGTCATCGGCGACGGTGCTTTCTTCTTCCTGCCGATCATGGTTGCGGCGTCAGCGGCGTTGAAATTCAAAACCAACATGTCGTTAGCCATTGCCATTGCGGGCGTGCTGGTGCACCCCAATTTTGTTGATCTCATGGCAAAAGCAGCGCAAGGCCAGGCGGTAGAGTTCGCTTATATTCCCGTCACGGCGGTGAAATACACCTACACCGTTATTCCCGCCCTGGTGATGACGTGGATTTTGTCTCACATCGAATATTGGGTTGATCGTTTTACCCCGGCGGTCACCAAAAACTTCCTGAAACCGATGCTGATCGTGTTGATTGCTGCGCCTATCGCCATTGTGCTCATTGGGCCGATTGGTATCTGGATCGGCAGCGGCATTTCTGCGTTGGTCTACACCATCCATGGCTATCTCGGCTGGCTGTCCGTGGCGATTATGGGTGCGCTGTGGCCACTGCTGGTGATGACCGGGATGCACCGCGTCTTTACACCGACCATTATTCAAACCATCGCTGAAACCGGCAAAGAAGGCATGGTGATGCCGTCTGAAATTGGTGCCAATTTGTCCTTAGGCGGATCGTCACTGGCGGTGGCGTTCAAAACCAAAACCCTGAACTGCGCCAAACCGCCTTCGCCGCTGCAGCTTCCGCCATTGTCGCCGGCATTTCCGAACCCGCGCTCTATGGTGTCGCGGTGCGTTTGAAACGTCCGCTGATCGCCTGTTTAATCAGCGGCTTTATTTGTGGTGCCGTCGCCGGCATTGGCGGACTCGCCAGCCATTCCATGGCCTCACCGGGTCTGTTCACCAGCGTGCAGTTTTTTGATCCGACCAATCCCATGAGCATCGTCTGGGTGGGCGGCGTGATGGTGCTGTCGGTGGTGCTCTCTTTTGTGTTGACCCTGATTCTCGGGTTTGAAGATGTTCCGGTCAGTGAAACGGCCTCTAAACAACCGGTTGCAGAGGCAACCAAAGCCGTAAGCGCTAATTGATAAATTGAGGTTTTTTATGTCTGAAGTGACATTTCCTGCAGGATTTTTATGGGGCGGCGCGTTAGCCGCTAATCAGTCAGAGGGGAGCTATCTGGCGGGCGGTAAGGGTTTGACGACGGTGGACATGATCCCGCACGGAGCAAACCGCATGCCAGTGAAATTAGGGCTGGAACCGCGTTTTGCATTACGTGAAGACGAGTATTATCCCAGCCATGATGCTATCGATTTTTATCGTCGCTACAAAGATGACATCGCACTGATGGCGGAAATGGGCTTCACCGTGTTCCGCACCTCTATCGCCTGGAGCCGTATTTACCCGAATGGCGATGAACTGACGCCCAATGAGGAAGGCATTGCCTTCTATCGCAGCCTGTTTGAAGAGTGCCAGAAGTATGGCATCACGCCACTGGTGACGTTATGTCATTTCGATGTGCCGATGCATCTGGTCACCGAGTATGGTTCCTGGCGCAACCGCAAGATGATTGAGTTCTTCGCGCGTTACGCCAAAACCTGCTTTGAGGCATTCAATGGACTAGTGAAATACTGGCTGACCTTCAATGAGATCAATATTCTGCTGCACAGTCCTTTCTCTGGTGCGGGGTTGGTATTCGGTCCAGAAGATAATCCAGAGCAGGTGAAATACCAGGCAGCTCATCATGAGTTGGTGGCTAGCGCACTGGTGACCAAAATCGCGCATGAGATCAATCCAGGAAACCAAGTGGGTTGCATGCTGGCGGGCGGTAACTTCTATCCCTGGTCCTGTAAACCGGAAGATGTCTGGGCGGCTCTGGAAAAGGATCGCGAAAACCTGTTCTTTATTGATGTGCAAGCGCGCGGTGCCTATCCCTCTTATGCTGCGCGCGTGTTCCGTGAAAAAGGTATTGAAATTGCCTGGCAGGATGGCGATGCCGAGATCCTGCGCCATACCGTTGATTTTGTCTCATTCAGCTATTACGCATCGCGCTGTGCCTCAGCGGATATGAATGAGAAAAACAGCAGCGCGGCTAATGTCGTGAAGTCCTTGACCAATCCCCATATCGAACGCAGCGCATGGGGCTGGGGCATCGATCCCTTGGGTCTGCGCATCACCATGAACATGATGTATGACCGCTACCAAAAACCGCTATTTTTAGTGGAAAACGGGCTGGGTGCACGCGACGAACCAGATGAAAACGGTGAAATTCACGACGATTACCGCATCAGTTATTTACGCCAGCATATTCATGCCATGGGCGAAGCGATTGCGGATGGCATTCCGGTCATCGGGTATACCACATGGGGATGCATCGACCTGGTGGCCGCCTCAACCGGTGAAATGAGTAAGCGTTACGGTTTTGTCTATGTCGATCGTGATGACCTGGGTAACGGCTCACTGGCGCGTTCGCGTAAAAAGTCTTTCTGGTGGTATAAGAAAGTCATTGCCAGTAACGGCAGTGACCTAGGTGATTAATTCGTTTTGTGGCGCAGCTTGCTGCGCCCTGCATCTCATTTAATAAGCCATGATCTCTATTAATGAATGGCGCTAATTATCCAACTGAATTAAAAGATAAGACTCTTCTGACAGAGAACATCTGTACTCTTTCGTAAAAGTCGATGGTACTATTTCCGCGATTAATCCAGCGGAATTGCGGCATGTTACGTTCTGATCCACGCCTTCACTTACGTGAAGTTCTCTTTCTGCTTTTTGCCCAGCTTAAAGTGGCGCTTGCCCTGATTGCTGCTGTTGCGTTTCTGCTGTTCTCGCTCTCTTCCCCTGCTCTTGCTGCGGGAAAAGATGACAAGGCCAATCGTATTGTCAGCGGTATTATCAGTTTTACCCGCTGGCCAGCCCTGCACGGCGCACCACAACTTTGTGTGTTCTCCTCTGCACAGCACCTCAACTTTCCCGCCAGCCCAACGGCAAACTCGCTGCCGTTTAGTGTCATTTACCTGAATAGTGACAATGAGTTAGCCAGTAATCGTTGCGATGCCATTTATTTTGGCGACCAGACCCCGCAACAACAGACGGAATTACTGGCCATGGAGCCCGGTAAAGCAGTGCTGTCGCTGGCTGAAAATAACCCAGATTGCGCCGTCGGTGCCGCTTTCTGTTTAATCTTCAATGCCGATCATCCCATGTTTTCCGTCAACCTTGACTCGCTGAGCCGCAGCGGCGTGCGAGTCAGCCCGGATGTGTTGTTGCTGTCGCGCAAAGGAAGCCAATAAGATGAAATTTGAAAAAATAAAAATGAGAAATCATCTATCCGCATAAAGCTGCGCAAAATCAGCATCATTAACTCGGCTGTTATTTTACTGCTGTGCTGGCTGCTGCTCTCTTCTACTTCGTTGCTGTTCATTAAACGCTATGAAAAAGAAATCTGGAGCTGATTGCCGCTACGCTAAGTAACAGTTTGACCGCTGCTACCGTATTTGAAGACAGCTATGATGCGCATAAAAAAATTGCCATGTTAGGCAATGAAGGTATGTTCGCCTCAGCAAAACTGGTCACTGATGATCAAACGGTATTAGTGAACTGGCAAGATCAGCAGCAGCAAAGCGGCTGGTATCAGAACTTCCTGCGTGAATGGATCTATGCTCGCCCGATCAGTGTGAATATCAATCATTCTGAGAATGTGGTCGGTACTCTGACACTGGTTGGCACGGTGACCGGGGCTGCCGACTTTATTCGCTATTCGGTGATGATTTTAACCAGCGGTATGATCTGCGTGCTGGTCGTCGCCTCACTGCTGAGCGCCTTTTTGCATCGCGGTATTCTGGTGTCACTGCGCAATATCACCAGTTCAATTCATTACGTTATCCGCTCCGGTGATTTTTCATTACGCATCCCAGAAAGCCGGACGAAAGAATTCCAGCTGTTCTCTGAAGACCTGAATTCGCTGTTGGCTGAGATGCAGTCATTACAAGCGTCACTGCTGCGCGATAACCGCTCGCTGGCAGCCAAAGCCTTAGAAGACCCGCTGACCGGTTTGGCCAACCGCGCCGCTTTTGTTGCTCAGTTGACCTCGCTGTTGGATAAACAGCTGGCGCAAGAGCAGTTTGTTTTGCTGTTCCTCGACGGTGACCGCTTCAAAAGCATCAACGACAACTGGGGGCATGCCGCTGGAGATGAAGTGCTACGCGCCATCGGTTCGCGTCTGGCATCACTGGCCTACAAACAGGATCTGGTCGCCCGACTGGGGGGTGATGAATTTGCCATGCTGATCACCAGTCGTGCCACCGAATCACAGTTGCAACTGCTCACCGAGGAGATTCGCAGCGCTATCGCGCAGAAGATCATGATTGCGGAAGGCACGCCGATTACCACTTCTGTCACCATTGGCTACGCCTGGTCACAACATGGCGATACCGTGGAATCGATTCTGGAACGTGCAGACATGAATATGTACAAAAACAAAGGGATCAATAAGGTACGGATATGAAGATAAAACTCTTTCTGCTGGTTTGTATTATGTCCATCGTCGGCTGTCAGTCACCTGGCCGTTTTACGGCGGCACAAATCTCGGCAATGCAAAGTGAAGGCTTTACTGAAAACAGTGAAGGCTGGGGCCTGGGCTTATCAGAGAAGATTTTATTTGGCATCAACGAGTCTCAGTTGACGCCTGGCAGCCAAACCACCATTGCTGCCATGGCGAGAAAACTGTCTGATACGGGGATCCAACATGTACGGATCGATGGCCACACCGATAACTACGGCAAAGCCTACTACAATCAGCAACTGTCACTCAAGCGCGCCAACGCCGTTGCGGCGCAATGGGCGCAGGGTGCCGCTGTGCCACGCACCAATATCACCACACGTGGCCTGGGGATGACCGCCCCGATTGCCAGCAACAACACGGCGCAAGGCCGTGCTCAAAACCGCCGCGTGGCGATTATTATTACTTCTCCGTAATTAACTGGCGGTCGAGTGCATATTGATAGAGTCGCTCGACCGCCAGGTTCTTCATTTTCACCTCACACATAATGTCGAAATCCTGGAATGACAGCACCCAGTCATTCAGCGTTTGATTGAAATAATAATCCGCATGAGCACGCAATTTAGATTTACTGACGGCTAAATCATGCTGGTCAGGAAAACCCTCATCTGGGATAAGCCCTTCCTGAGCAACCGAATAATGCAGCACCGGCCGCACGTCGCGCCAGGATTCGATGATCAACGGAATCCGCGCATCGTCCGCCAGTATATAGTGATTCTCTTTCACCCAATGGTGATGAATATCCAGCACCACCGGGCACATATCGCGGGCTTGAAGCACATCGTCTATCGAACAGGATATCTCGTCATTCTCGACCGTCAGCATATTGCGTGCCTCGGGAGAGAGCCGCAGAAAGGCGGCGCGAAATCCCTCAATGCCTTTCTTGCCATTCATATGAATGTTGATTTTGAAATCCTGGAACTGGCGGCCATAACCCATTGCGACAGCACAGCTGGCATGATACTCCACATCCTCAATCGCCCGGTCCACGACCCCTTCATTGTCTGAAGCAAGCACCGAATATTGGCCAGGATGGAAAGAGAGACGAATATTGTTCGCGCGGGCGAACTCGCCGCAGCGCGACAGCAGCGGCAGCAAATCAGGCATTAATTCTGCATAAATGACCGTGGCTTCGGGCACGGTATACAGCGGCAGCAGGTCGCTGCCAATACGCATCATGCGCAACGCGTCTGGCAACGTTGCCAACTGCTCCAGCATCCGAAATTGGTTTTCGAGATTCAGAGTGGCCAGATGAGAGAGCAAACTGGCCTGCGCCGCACGATCCAGGCTGAGAAAACGCGTGCGCGTGGTGGTTTTAAACGGAAATGGCTGCTTAGCCTGTGCATCTAAGAATTTGCACGCAAACCCTAATTTCATCTTACATCCCCTTCAGAACAGCCTGAAAGTGTAGCTGGCAATCTGAAGGTTGCAGAAAATATCAGGAACAGGCGCTAATGCTGTTTATCGTTGCCATCAACAAAAGCACGTGCCCTTTTTAACGACACGCACTCAGGTTGATAAGCCGGCTGGGGCTGCACAGGGGCAGGCATCCGCAGCGCTGAACGGAGTGAGTCTGCCAGGAGAGCCCGCAGGACGCGGGCGAAAGGTGGCGCTGGAACATGGATGTTCCATCGGCACCGGTCCGTAAGGCAGACGAATGAAGTGAAGGCACCGCGTCAGCGGCGCGAGGACCGCCTGCCCCTGTGCAGCCCCAGACGGCGCCCGCGTACAATCCAGCGCCAGCAGTCGACTACGTGCAAGCCAGCGCCAGAACGGTGCCAACGAAGTGATTCACTACACGCTCGGGAACGTAATACTACTCCCCGGTGCTTCTCGATGCAGATGGATAAAGTTAAGGTGACGTTCATACTGATCGAGGATATCGATAATCACCTGTTCCTTATTGTAATCCATCAAATCGTTACCCTGGCTCCCCTCCAGCAGGAAGGTCTCCAGCCGGTAATAGGTCGATTTACCGCTGCGGGCGCGATAGGTAAAGCCCGGCACCGAATACTGCTGTGGCCAAATCTGATACACGAAATCTTGCTCTTCGCCTAACAGCACACGCAGATCCAAATGCCCAAGCGGTTGCCCCTCTTCTGGCTCAACGCGCTCCAGAGACACCCGTCCTCCACGCAACTCCAGCTCTTTCGCCACATCCTGCATCGCCGGGAACAGCACTGTCTCCATCATCTGCTGGGTGTAGCGCGTACCGGGATAATTCATCAAGCGTGACAAACGTTTCTTCCAGCTCAAGCGATCGTTACTGGCCGGAATATAAGGCGCGGTCTCGCGGCTGGCACTGGCACGACGGTGATCTTCAACTTTTAGCGATTTATACAGTCCTGCCATCACGAAGAAAATCACAAAACTAAACGGCAGGCCCATAATCACCGTGGCATTCTGCAAGGCAGAAATACCGTTGGTCATCAGCATGCCCATCGTCAGCACCCCAATCGCCACCGACCAGAAAATACGCAACCAGTTAGGGGCATCGCTGTTAATATCTTTCAGTTTTGAGGTGAAGTTGCCCAACACCAACGAACCGGAATCCGCTGAGGTCACGTAAAACAGCATGCCGGTGATAGTGGCAACCGAAGCACTGAACTTAAAGGCAGGATACTGTGCCAGCAGACTGTAGAAACCGCGTTCAGCATGCGCCATCACTTCCTGAGCAAAACCGGCGTCGCCATGAATGATTTCATACAAGGCCGCGTTACCGAACACCGACAGCCACAACAGGGTAAAGGTGAAAGGAATAATCAGCGTGCCGAGTACAAACTCACGAATGGTACGACCACGTGAAATACGCGCCAGGAACAAACCGACAAACGGCGACCAGGCTACCCACCATGCCCAGAAGAACAGCGTCCAGCTGTTCATCCACTCTTTGGGCTGATCAAAGGCGAAGGTATTTAGCGTCATGCCCATAAAGCGGTTAATGTAATCGCCCACGTTCAGCACCAACGCATTCAGCAAGAAATCGGTTTTGCCCATAAACAGCACAAACAGAATCAAGCCCAGCGCCAGCGCAACATTCAGCTCCGACAAAATACGAATGCCTTTATCCACGCCCGAGGTCACGGAAATGGTGGCGATAATCACCGACAGCACAATCAGCGCCGCCTGCGCGGTAAAGCCTTCTGGAATATCAAACAGCACATTGAGGCCGTAATTGAGCTGAACCACACCAATCCCTAACGTGGTCGCGATACCGAAGATGGTTCCGACCACTGCAGCGATATCCACGGTATGACCAATAGGCCCATTGATGCGTTTGCCAAATATCGGATAGAGCGCAGAACGAATGGTGAGTGGCAGGTTATAGCGGTAACTAAAATAACCGAGCGCAATGCCCATCAGCGCGTACATTGACCAGCCGGTGACGCCATAGTGGAACAGCGTCCACACCATCGCCTGGCGTGCTGCCTCCATGGTTTGCCCGGCCCCTTCCGGTGGCTGCATATATTGCGTGACGGGTTCCGCCACTGAGAAGAACATCAGGTCAATGCCGATCCCCGCAGCAAACAGCATCGCTGACCAGCTTAATAAGCTGAATTCCGGTTTGGACTGCTCTGGCCCGAGTTTAATCGCGCCATAACGCGAGCACGCCATGTACACCACAAACACAATGTAGAGCGTCGCGGCGAGCATGTAGTACCAGCCAAAAGTCGACGTCACCCAATTCACGGTGGTCTGGATCAAGCTGGCTGCTAACTCGCTGTAAAAAATCGTGACAAGTGAAAATGTCAGAATCAGTCCGGCTGAGGTATAGAACACCACAGGATTGATTCTGTCTTTTTCACTGGCAGGTGGATTAATCATCGGTTACCTCTGGTTAATTTCCTGTAATAAATCAATTAATTATCTTGACCAGTTCACCTGGCCTTGTTGTTTTTAACTCCCCCGTCTTCCCTCCATCGGTTTCGATGCCCCGCATAGCCCGGTTCACCGCTGCGTTTTTGTAACAATCGAAGCACAGCATCCTAACAAAATTCTTTTTTATATTGAACGTGCAATCAAAAAAAGTTTTAATGGTGCCCTTACATTGTGGTGGAGCTGGAGTCATGCCAAAGGTGGGAATGCAGCCGATTCGTCGTCGGCAACTGATTGATGCAACCCTCGATACCATTAACGAAGTGGGGATCAACGATGCCACTATCGCGCAGATTGCGCGTCGTGCTGGCGTCTCGACGGGCATCATCAGTCACTACTTCAAAGACAAGAACGGTTTGCTGGAAGCCACCATGCGTGACGTAACGCGTCAACTGCGTGATGCGGTCGCCGCCAGATTAAAACCGTTGGCACAGGCCAGTACCGAAGCGCGGCTGCTGGCGATTGTGGAAGGCAACTTTGATGACACCCAGGTTCATAGTGCAGCGATGAAGGCTTGGCTGGATTTCTGGGCCAGCAGCATGCACCAACCGCAGTTGGGTCGTCTGGAACGCGTCAGCAGCAGCCGCTTATTCTCCACGCTGGCGGCTGAATTTCGCCGTGAATTACCGCGTGATCAAGCGCGTTTGGCGGCTCATGGGCTGGCATCGTTAATCGACGGACTCTGGCTACGCGCAGCACTGAGCGGCAGACCCTTCGATTTGGGCATTGCCCGTACGCTCACCACCCAATTCATCAGCCAGCAGCTAGCTGGCAAACAGAATCACTGAGGAAGGAGAAATCATGTCCCGATTCAACGAGCAACACCTGTACATTGATGGCGCACTGGTCCCTGCTGCTGCAGGCAATACATTCCAGACCATCAACCCAGCCAATGGCAAAGTGCTGGCCGATGTGCACGAAGCAGAACGCGCTGATGTCGATCGTGCTGTCGCAGCGGCGCAAAAAGGCCAAAAAATCTGGGCGGCGATGACCTCGATGGAACGCTCGCGCATTCTGCGTCGTGCAGTGGATATCCTGCGTGAGCGCAATGACGAACTCGCCGCCCTCGAAACCCTCGATACCGGTAAGCCATTGAGCGAAACCCAATATGTCGACATCGTCACCGGTGCCGACGTGTTGGAGTATTACGCCGGTTTAATCCCGACGCTGGAAGGTCAACAAATCCCGCTGCGCGACACATCTTTCGTCTATACCCGCCGTGAACCGCTGGGTGTGGTGGCCGGTATCGGTGCGTGGAACTACCCGATTCAGATCGCGCTATGGAAATCCGCCCCTGCTCTGGCAGCCGGAAACGCGATGATCTTCAAACCCAGCGAAGTGACCCCATTGACCGCGCTAAAACTGGCAGAAATTTACACCGAAGCCGGTGTGCCAGCCGGTGTCTTCAACGTATTGAATGGCCGTGGTGCCGTCACCGGACAGCTGCTGACTGACCATCCCGGCATCGACAAGGTCTCCTTTACTGGCGGGGTGGCCAGCGGCAAAAAAGTGATGGCGAACGCAGCCGGTTCGACCTTGAAAGAAGTCACCATGGAACTGGGCGGTAAATCCCCTCTGATTATTTTTGATGATGCCGATCTCGATCTGGCGGCGGATATCGCCATGATGGCCAACTTCTACAGCTCCGGCCAGGTCTGTACCAATGGAACGCGTGTGTTTATCCCGACCAAATTCCAGGCCGCATTTGAAGCGAAAATTGCCGAGCGCGTGGCGCGCATCAAAGCAGGCGATCTTAACGATCCTGCCACCAATTTCGGTCCGCTGGTCAGCTTCCCACATCGCGATAATGTGATGCGCTACATCGAAAGCGGTATCAGCGAAGGTGCGCGGCTGCTGTGCGGCGGCAAACGACTGAGTGGCGCTAATTTCGACAACGGTGCCTGGGTTGAACCCACGGTATTTACCGACTGCCACGACGACATGACCATTGTGCGCGAAGAGATCTTTGGGCCGGTAATGTCGATTCTGACTTACGAAAGCGAAGAAGAAGTGGTGCGTCGAGCCAATGCCACCGACTTCGGCCTGGCGGCAGGTGTGGTGACACAAGACCTTAACCGCGCGCACCGCGTGATTCACCAGATTGAAGCGGGCATCTGCTGGATCAACACCTGGGGTGAGTCTGCCGCCGAAATGCCGGTGGGTGGCTACAAACACTCGGGTATTGGCCGTGAGAACGGTCTGATGACACTGCAGAATTACACCCAGGTGAAGTCTGTGCAGGTCGAATTATCCCGTTTTCAGTCCGTATTTTAATTTAGCTTTAACCTGAGGAGCGACTAATGGAATTTGATTACATCATTATCGGAGCCGGATCCGCAGGGAACGTTTTGGCAACAAGACTGACCGAAGACAGCAGCGTTAACGTACTGCTATTAGAAGCCGGTGGCCCTGACTACCGCTTCGATTTCCGTACGCAGATGCCTGCAGCGTTGGCATACCCGCTACAGGGTAAACGCTACAACTGGGCGTATGAAACCGAGCCTGAGCCACATATGAATAACCGCCGCATGGAGTGCGGACGCGGTAAAGGCTTGGGTGGATCATCACTGATCAACGGTATGTGCTACATCCGCGGTAACGCCATGGATCTCGATAACTGGGCGCAGCAGCCTGGACTGGAGAGCTGGAGCTACCTTGACTGCCTGCCCTACTACCGGAAATCGGAAACGCGTGATATCGGTGCCAATGATTACCACGGCGGTGAAGGCCCGGTGAGTATCACCACCTGTAAGCCGGATAACAACCCACTGTTCGCCGCCATGATTGAGGCGGGCGTGGAGGCGGGCTATCCGCGCACTGAAGACCTGAATGGTTATCAGCAGGAAGGCTTTGGCCCGATGGATCGTTTTGTCACGCCAAAAGGTCGCCGTTCCAGCACCGCACGCGGCTATCTCGATACCGCAAAAGTGCGACCGAATCTGAAAATTGTGACGCACGCCACCACCGATCGCATCCTGTTTGAGGGCAAGCGCGCAGTCGGTGTGCAGTATCTACAGGGTTCGAGTAACACCTCGCATCAGGTTCATGCACGTCGTGAAGTATTGCTGTGCGCAGGCGCGATCGCTTCACCGCAAATTCTGCAGCGTTCGGGTGTCGGTTCAGCCGCGTTGTTAGAGAAGTTTGATATCCCAGTGGTACATGATTTGCCGGGCGTGGGTGAAAACTTGCAGGATCACCTTGAAATGTACCTGCAATATGAGTGCAAAGAGCCGGTTTCGCTCTACCCCGCGCTGAAATGGTACAACCAGCCTAAAATCGGTGCCGAGTGGTTGTTTAACGGCACGGGCATCGGTGCCAGTAACCAATTCGAAGGTGGCGGTTTCATCCGCAGCCGTGAAGAGTTTACCTGGCCGAATATTCAGTATCACTTCTTGCCCGTGGCGATTAACTACAACGGTTCCAACGCCGTAGAAGCGCATGGCTTCCAGTGTCACGTGGGTTCTATGCGTTCGCCCAGCCGCGGGCATGTGCGCATTAAATCGCGCGATCCTCGCCGCGATCCAGCCATTTTGTTTAACTACATGGCGCATGAGCAGGACTGGCATGAGTTTCGTGATGCGATTCGCATCACCCGACAGATCATCAATCAGCCCGCGCTGGATAAATACCGTGGCAAGGAAATCAGCCCAGGGCTCGATTGCCAGACTGATGAACAACTGGATGAGTTTGTGCGTAACCATGCAGAGACCGCCTATCACCCGTGCGGCACCTGCAAAATGGGCAGTGACGAGATGGCAGTCGTCGATGGTGAGGGCCGTGTGCATGGGCTGCAAGCACTGCGCGTGGTGGATGCCTCGATCATGCCGTTGATCATTACCGGCAACCTGAATGCCACCACCATTATGATTGGCGAAAAGATCGCAGATAACATTCGCGGTCGCCAGCCATTGCCGCGCAGTGAAGCGGATTACTTCGTCGCGGGCGATCGCCCGGTGCGCGGTGAACCAAAGCGCGCTTAAAGCTTTATCCCGGGGCGGCCTATAAGTCGCCCCTACGACCCGCTCAGATACGCCAGAATCAATCGCTGCAGCTCCTGTTTGATCTCCACGGAATGCAGCTCATCACGTCTTGATGCATCATGCACCACCCCTTCCACAGCGGATGCCAACACTTTGGCAGCCACTAACGCGCGAGCTGACCCCTCACCTAAGATCTGCGTAACGAAGCGCTGATAAAATTCGGCATAGCGTTGTTCAAAATCTTCATGTGCTTTGCGCTCAGACAGTGGCACTTCATCAAGTAACACCCGGTGCAAACTCGGGTTGATTAAATGTGCATGGATAACGCCCTCGACTAAGCGTTCAATTCGCCTGTCGAGGGAATCCTCGTTGATCGCCGCATTGGCCAACACCAGCAAAATCGCATCCAGATGTTGCTGACGAATCGCCTCAGCCAGAGCCAGTTTATTGGGAAAGTATTGATACAGTGAACCAATACTGACACCGGCAATTCGCGCAACTTCATTGGTGTTGAACTTTGACCAGCCATTCTTCGCCAGGACGCGAGCTGCCGCCTGCAAAATCACATCTACCATGACCTGCGACCGCCGCTGGCGCGGGGCTTTGCGCATCGATCGCGATGCGTCAATGACACGAGTATTCATTAGAGGGTCCTCAAACGATAATACGAGTATTCACTCACATACCGAGGAAAACCGTGATGTTACTCGAAAAATTATCTAGCAGGGAAATTCGTTTGCGCCAACTGAGCAGTGGCATGCCCACACGCAACAACTTTGATCTGGTTGAGAACCTTGTACCGCCTCCTGAACGGCATCAGGTGTTGATCAAAAACCGTTGGTTCCGCGTCTCCATCTCTACACGCTTGATGATGAGCGTGGAGGCTGAAGCGGTAAAAGGGATCCCCTTCCCGCCTTTGCAAATCGGTGATGCTTTAGCGGATGCCGCCATTGGTGAAGTGATCAGTGCATCGGCGGACAGTGGATTATTGCCAGGAGATTTTGTGATTCATCCCAGTGGCTGGCGCGAGTTGGCGCTGGTAGACAGGCAGCAGTGCGTGCGCTTAGGCAGAGAGATCCATCACCCTGCTGCCTATCTCGGCCATGGCTGGACGGCTTACGCGGCGTTAACGCAAGGCATTCAGGTGCATCAGGGTGATACGGTTTTTGTTTCCAGCGGGGCTGGGGCTATCGGGTCCATGGCGGGACAGATTGCGCGTAAGCTCGGAGCGTCACGGGTGATCGGCAGTACGGGTTCAGCGGATAAAGCGCTCTGGATGCAACAGCAGTTGGGTTATGACGCGACAATACAACGAGGCAAAGGGCCAATCGCGCAACAGCTGCAGGAATGCGCCCCTGAAGGCATTGATGTGTTTGTCGATATTGTGGGTGGCGAGCAGTTAGCTGCGGCGGTTGCACAGGCGCGAGAGCATGCGCGCCTGGTGCTGCTCGGCGCCCTTTCCGCTGAGCTGGCTGCCAGCCAATCCACTAAGATCGCTCCGGTCGATATTGATTCGTTCGCCTTGATCGTAAAAGGTGTGACCCTCAAAGGCTACAGCGCTGACGAACATCCCAAGGTGTTTGATAGCTGGATAAGCCAACTATCGCACCCTGACTGGCAGGATATTCATTTTGCTTCCACTGTTTATCAGGGCTTGGATGCCGCACCTCAGGCGTTAGCCGATGCCTGCAGCGGCAAGGCACGCGGCGTGGTGCTGGTGGCGCTTTAATCGGTAAAGTCCGGGCTACCCGGCAAATTGATTACCCTTTAAGCGGGTGTCGGTCGCCATAAATGGCGACCCTACAAGATTCGATACTGTATTTTCGTAGGGTGCGCATTTAGGTGCAAACCGGGCACATAGGTAACACTTTAGACCGGGCACATGGGTAACAGTTATAAATTGGTATAGCAGAGGAGACTCACTATGCCCTGGACTGAGACTGTTACCATGCAACGCCTTCATTTCATCCTCGCCTGTCAGGCAGGCGAGAAATCCATGACCGAGCTTTGCCACCTTCACGGCATTAGTCGAAAAACCGGCTATAAATGGCTTAAGCGATTT
>NZ_BBOC01000025.1:0-63772 GCF_001485335.1 Type-D symbiont of Plautia stali
AGCTTTGCGCCATTGAGCGTGGCGATCCGGCGCAGTGCCAGGCGGGTACAGGGGGTATTCCTGCGGCCAAAGGCTCGCGTTATGTCGCAACATTGAGCGTGGCTAATGGAGTGATTTCCTTAGCCGGTCAGGAGAGTCTCAGCGGGTTGCAGGTGGAGATGACGCCGGCCTGGAATGCCACAGAAGGCACAATTGACTGGCAACGCAGTTGCACCAGCACCAACGCCAGCTTGCGCGATAGCTGCCTGGAACAGTTTCGTTTTGCCGATAAGGACAGCTAACAATGGAGCATTCTAATCCGGCATTGCAGAGCTTGTGCGCGCACTATCAAGCCGTGATGCTGCAACACGACGCGACATTACTGCGCGTCGCCGTTGCAGAGACCCCCGACCCGCTCCTGCTTGAGGCGCTGCAATTCGCCAGCCAGTGCAAGGTTGAAGTCGAGTGTTGGCCCGCCGCGCGATTGGAGCAGTTACTGCATAACCCCGACGCCGCTGCTGTCACACGTGAACCTGCTACGTCAGAGTCTGCGATCAACGCCGTGGAAAACATTCTGCGTCAGGCGAGCCATCGGCGCGCTTCGGATGTGCATTTTGAACCACAACGCCATGGCTTACGCATCCGTCTGCGCATTGATGGCGTGCTGCATAAATTGTCACAACTGCCTGATGCACAACCTGCTGCAGTGCTGGCTCGGCTCAAAATTCTGGGTGGTCTGGATATTGCCGAACGCCGTCTGCCACAGGATGGTCAATTTACGTTGCCGATCGATGAGCAGATGATGGCCTTTCGCCTCTCCACGCTCCCTACCAGCCACGGCGAAAAAGCGGTGGTCAGGCTGCTGCAGAGTGAAAACAGCGCCATCACGCTGGATAAGCTCGGTATGCCGCTCACGCAATTGCGTCTGTTGAAAAATGCCCTGGCTAAACCTCAAGGGCTGATTCTGGTCACCGGACCGACAGGCAGTGGAAAAACCTTTACGCTTTACAGTGGATTGAGCGCGCTGAACGTGCCGGATAAGAATGTATGCAGTGTTGAGGATCCGGTCGAGATCCCACTCGATGGCATCAATCAGACTCAGATCCATCCACGCAGCGGCCTCGATTTTAACCGCGTGCTGCGCGCACTATTACGGCAGGATCCTGATGTCATCATGGTGGGAGAGATCCGCGATGCCGAAACCGCCAGCATTGCCGTGAAAGCGGCACAGACTGGGCATTTAGTCCTCTCGACCCTACACACAAACTCTACCGCAGAAACCCTCACACGCCTGCGGCAGATGGACATTCCCGGCTATCTGCTCGGCCCGGCATTACAGTTGGTCGTGGCGCAGCGTTTAGTCAGGCGCCTGTGTACACATTGCCGCCAGCCGGCGCAGGCGATTGCCCACTTACCCCATGAAATGTGGCCGGGCACATTGCAAACCTGGCGTGCACCGGGATGTGACCACTGTTTTTCCGGCTATTACGGTCGTGTTGCACTGTTCGAAATTCTCCCGATGAGTAATAAGCTGCAAAACGCGATATCGGCCGATATGCCGCTGGAGCACGTTATCGCGCTAGCCAATGAGCTGGGGATGAAAAGCTTGCTCACCGCTGGGTTGGATGCGGTAAGTCGGGGAGAAACGTCTTTCGAGGAGATGCAGCGCGTCGTGGGATTGGGTGATGGCTAATCTCTATTCTTACCGCTGGCAGGCGCTCGACACTATGGGGTTGTTACTGGACGGCACCTCGCTCGTGGCAAACCAGGATTCGCTGCTTAATCAGCTCTCGAACCGCGGAATGCTGCCGGTCAACTGGCATCGCGGCCGATGCTGGCGTGCTCGGGACTGGAAATGGCAACAGAAAATCGACCTGGTTCGCCAGTTGGCCACTTTGCTGAAGGCAGGCTTGCCGCTGGCGGAAAGCCTGACCTTGCTGGCAGAGGGCCATCCGCATGCGGGATGGCGCGTGTTGCTGAGTGAATTACACCGCCGGGTTATAGCGGGAGGCACTTTCTCGCAGGCACTGCGTGCCTGGCCGCAGATATTTCCGCCGCTCTTTCCAGCATTAATGGAGGTAGGGGAACTGACAGGCCAACTCGATGAGTGCTGCCGACAGTTGGCGCTCCAGCAAAGTAAGCAACAGCATCTGCGCCAGAAAGTGATTAAAGCGCTGCGTTATCCGCTGTTTATTCTACTGGTTGCGATAGCGGTCAGTGCCGGTATGTTGCTGTTTGTCCTGCCAGAGTTCGTCTCTGTGTATGCCAGTTTTAATGCCCCACTTCCCGCTTTTACTGCGGCAGTCATCGCGCTGTCGGAAGGGTTACAGCAGGCTGCCGTTCCCCTTTCGCTGCTCATCGCCGCATTGATATTGATCGGCAAGTGGCTTTATCGTCGCTCAATGCCATGGCAACGGCGTGTAGAACGCGGGCTCTTGCGCCTGCCGCTGTTATCTCCACTGTGGCGCGGAGGGCAACTGAGTCAGATCTACGCCATTATGCACCTGACACAGCAGGCCGGTTTAACCCTGCTGCATAGCCTGCAGGCGGTAGAAGTCACCTTGTCTTCATGTCTGTGGCGTGAGGACATTGTCGCACTGCAACAGCATATCGCCGCTGGCGCACCGCTGCATCAGGCACTACAACAACATGCACTCTTCACGCCGCTGTGTGCTCAACTTATTCGCGTCGGAGAGGAAGCGGGAGCGCTGGATGTGATGCTGGCGCGTCTGGCTGAATGGCATGAAGCTCAAACGCTGTCTCGTGCGGATACCCTTGCGGCATCGCTGGAGCCACTGATGATGGTGGTGATAGGCGGCATCGTTGGAACGTTGGTGATTGCAATGTACTTGCCGGTATTTGGCCTGGGAGAGGCTATCCGTTAGCAGGTGCGCACCGCGCACCTGTTTCCGGCACTAGCGTGTGAACACCCGGTTTTCCTGTTCTGCTACACGGATGAAGGTGGTGCGTTTTGTCAGCTCTTTCAGCCGTTCTGCCCCAACGTAGGTGCAGGCAGAGCGTAATCCGCCGAGGATATCTTTCACCGTCTCTTCAACCGGGCCACGCAGCGGCAGCCGCACGGTTTTACCTTCTGCTGCGCGATATTGGGCAACGCCGCCAACGTGGCGTTTCATCGCCGACTCCGAACTCATGCCATAGAACAGCATAAATTGCTCGCCATTCTCTTCAACGATGGAACCTTCGCACTCATCATGCGCCGCCAACATTCCGCCGAGCATGACGAAATCGGCTCCGCCGCCAAAGGCTTTCGCAATATCACCAGGCACAGAACAGCCACCATCACTGACAATCTGTCCACCGAGTCCATGTGCGGCATCAGCGCACTCAATTACCGCGGATAACTGTGGATAGCCGACGCCGGTTTTGACGCGGGTGGTGCACACAGAACCAGGCCCAATGCCAACCTTGACGATATCCGCACCAGAGAGAATCAACTCTTCAACCATCTCACCGGTTACTACGTTCCCCGCACAGATAGTCTTACCGGGAAAACTTTCCCGCACTCGCTGCAGGAATTCAACAAAGTGCTCTGAATAACCGTTAGCGACATCGATGCAGATAAAATTGAGTTGCGGCGTCAATGCCAGGATCGCGCCCAGCTTGGTGAAGTCAGATTCTGAAGTGCCGGAAGAGACCATCACATGGCGCAGTACCGTTGGTGAGACACGCTGAATGAATGCCTGCCAGGCGTCAACGCTGTAGTGCTTATGCACCGCCGTCAACACGTTGAAACTCGCCAAGGCCTCGGCCATGGTAAAGGTACCAACGGTGTCCATATTGGCGGCAATTATCGGCACGCCCGTCCAGTTCAGGCCAGAGTGTTTGAAGGTGTAGGTGCGTTCAAGTTCAACCTCAGAACGGCTTTTTAAGGTAGAGCGCTTGGGCCGGATTAAAACATCTTTAAAGCCCAGCTTTAAATCTTCTTCAATACGCATAGCAGGATGTCCTGGTTAGTGACGACGAACCGCAGTTCGGGTAGCGCTCACGGCTCCAGTCTCGTTATCATACGCGCCATTACTGACGTGACAAGACTGCGAATTTCACTTTATTTAGGCTACAATCCCTTAAATTTAGCTGAGAAAATTGATTGTGATCATGCTCTCATCTTGCTGTGACCTGTGGTCGCCGATGAGACACATTCCGAGAGAACGCGATGCCTTTTACCGTTGCGCTCACCGGAGGTATTGGCAGCGGTAAAAGCACCATTGCCAACGCTTTCGCGGCGCTGAGCGTTGATATCATTGACGCCGATGTGATTGCCAGAGAAGTGGTTGAGCCCGGCACCCCGGCCTTATCGGCGATAGTTAAGCGCCATGGTGAGTCGATCCTGACGGCAGAAGGAACGCTGTATCGCGCTCGGTTGCGAGAAATTATTTTCCAGCAGCCAAAGGAGAAAAACTGGCTTAATCAGTTACTTCATCCGCTCATCAATGCGCGAACACATCAGTTAAAATTACTCGCGACTTCACCCTATGTATTGTGGGTAGTGCCACTGCTGGTGGAGAACGGCTTACAACATCAGGCCGATCGCATTCTGGTCGTCGACGTGGATGAGGCAACGCAACTTCAGCGAACGCAGTCTCGGGATGGCATTACGCTCAGCCAGGCGAAAAATATTCTTGCCGCGCAGGCCAGTCGCGAACAGCGCTTAGCCTGTGCGGATGACATCATTGATAATAGCGGTACACCCGAGCAGGCGTTACCGCGCGTTGCTGAACTTCACCAGTGCTATTTACGCCTGGCAGCAACCCGACAGGATTAACATCATGAGCACAGTTGTTCTATTTGAGCACCCACTGAATGAGAAGATGCGCACCTGGTTGCGTGTCGAGTTTCTGCTGAACCAGTTACATGAAACGGTCCCTGTTAGCGGCTCGGTATCTGCCCTGGCAGTGTTTCGTATTATGGGTGATTTGCTGGATATCTTCGAACGCGGGGATATGCGCACCGAGTTACTCAAAGAACTGGAGCGCCAGCAGCAAAAGCTGCGCGCCTGGCTGGATGTGCCCGGTGTCGACGAGCAAACCATTGTCAGTTTGCGCGATCGTTTAAAACGCCAATCCACTGAATTAATGGCTGCCCCACGCATGGGACAACAGTTACGTGAAGATCGCCTCATCGCGCTGGTGCGCCAACGCTTGAGCATACCCGGCGGTTGCTGCAGTTTTGATTTGCCCAGCCTGCATATCTGGCTCCATCAGGAACAGTCACTGCGGGATACTCAGGTGAACAGCTGGCTGGCGTCCCTGATGCCGCTGCGCAATAGCCTGACCCTGATCCTTGATCTGATTCGCCAGTCAGGTGCCTTTCGTCATCAAACCAGCCTCAACGGTTTTTATCAGGATAATGCTGAAGGCTCGGACTTACTGCGCCTGCAACTCACGCTGGAAGATGCGCTTTACCCGCAAGTCTCAGGCCATAAGAGCCGTTACGCTATTCGCTTCCTGCCACTTGATAGCGAACGAGGGGAAGTCCCCGCTCGACTGAATTTTGAATTAGCCTGTTGCTAGAGGATGTTATGCAAGAAGAGATGATTACCGTACCCTGCCCTAACTGCGGTAAAGACGTGATGTGGGATGAGTTGAGTCCGTGGCGCCCGTTTTGCAGCAAACGTTGCCAGCTGATTGATTTGGGCGAATGGGCAGCGGAGGAGAAACGCATCCCCAGTGACAGCGACCTGACCGACAGCGATGACTGGAGTGAAGAGCAGCACTGATGCGCAAGGGGCACCGCCCCTTGGCTTAAATCTCGCCAGCGACTAACTGAGCAATCAGTTGGTGGTTTGCGGGAGGAAATTCATCCGCGACCAGATCACGCTGCTCAACCCAGCGTTGTGGCTGTCCTTCTCGACCATACGGCTCACCGTTCCACCCTTCCACCAGAAAGAAATGCAGCGTGACGCGCAGGTCATCATAGCTATGATCGGCTAAACCGATGGCTTTGGCTGCCGTCACATCGATGCCTGTTTCCTCCATCAATTCACGCTTTAGGGCTTGTTCCGCGGTTTCATCCTGTTCGATTTTGCCGCCAGGAAACTCCCATTTGTTGGCCATGTAAGAGCTTGCCGCGCGCTGAGCAAGAAAGATCTGGTGACTGGCATTGCGAATGATGCCCACCGCGACCTGCAGGTGTTTCATAAGCTGGATTCCGCTTTGAGTAAGTGAGCGCTGATTTTAAAGCAGTCGCCCAGTAATGTTAACCCGATGCCGACACTCAAATAAAAAAGGAGCCCGCAGGCTCCTTGTTCATCAGGCCAGACGGCCGTGACACTGTTTGTACTTCTTACCGGAACCGCATGGGCACAGATCGTTACGCCCGACTTTGCGCTCTCCGCCCTGTGCAGCCAGTGCAGCGGCAGCCGCCGTTTCATCATCAACATGACTCAACTGTTGCTGCTGTGCCAGACGTTCCGCTTCTTCACGACGCTGCTGCTCCATCGCTTCAACTTCTTCTGGCATGCGTACCTGTACCTTGCTCAGGGTGCTGATCACTTCATATTTCAGTGATTCCAGCATCGAAGCGAACATAGAGAAGGATTCACGCTTATATTCCTGCTTCGGATCTTTCTGCGCATAACCACGCAGATGGATACCCTGGCGCAGATAATCCATCGCCGCTAAGTGCTCTTTCCACAGTGAGTCCAGCGTCTGGAGCATTACGCCTTTCTCGAAGTTACGCATCATCTCAGCGCCCACCACTTCTTCCTTGGCGGCATAGCTTTCGTGTGCATGAGTCATGATACGCTCACGCAGCGTCTCTTCATGCAGATCTGGCTCTTTGTCCAGCCACTCTGCAATCGGCAGATCGAGGTCGAAATCGTTACGCAGACGCTCTTCCAGCGCCGGAACATCCCACATTTCTTCCAGAGACTGTGGCGGAATATAGGTATCGATGGTCGCTTTGAACACATCTTCACGGATGCTGTTGATGGTTTCGGACACATCGGACACATCCAGCAGCTCATTACGCTGACTGTAAATGGCGCGACGCTGATCGTTAGCCACGTCATCGTATTCCAGCAGCTGCTTACGAATGTCGAAGTTGCGGCTTTCAACTTTGCGCTGTGCGTTAGCAATCGCTTTGGTCACCCATGGGTGCTCGATCGCTTCGCCCGGCTTCATACCCAGTTTGCGCATCATATTAGAGACACGATCCGAGGCAAAAATACGCATCAGCGCATCTTCCATCGACAGGTAGAAGCGAGAGGAACCGGCATCACCCTGACGACCGGCACGGCCGCGCAGCTGGTTATCGATACGGCGAGATTCGTGACGCTCAGTACCGATAATGTGCAAACCGCCCGATGCCAGTACCGCATCGTGACGCAGTTTCCACGCCTCTTTAATTGCCTGGATTTGTTCTTCAGTTGGTGCTTCCAGCGCGGCAACTTCTGCCTGCCAGCTACCACCGAGTACGATGTCGGTACCACGACCGGCCATGTTAGTCGCGATAGTCACGGCTGCAGGCTGTCCCGCCTGAGCAACAATATCCGCTTCGCTGGCGTGGAACTTAGCGTTCAGTACGCTGTGCTTAATGCCCGCACGCGTCAATTCCTGGGAGACCACTTCTGATTTTTCAATTGAAATGGTACCGACCAGCACTGGCTGACCTTTTGCTGTGCAGTTACGGATGTCTTCAATGATGGCATCAATCTTCTCTTTCTCGGTCATGTAGACCAGATCGGCCATGTCTTTACGCACCATCGGACGGTTGGTTGGCACCACGATGGTATCGAGCTTGTAGATAGAGCTGAATTCAAACGCTTCGGTATCTGCAGTACCCGTCATACCGGCCAGTTTTTCGTAGATACGGAAATAGTTCTGGAAGGTAATGGATGCCAGCGTTTGGTTTTCGTTCTGGATCTCGACACTTTCTTTGGCTTCAACCGCCTGATGCAGGCCGTCTGACCAGCGGCGACCCTGCATGGTACGTCCGGTGTGTTCATCAACGATGATGACCTCACCGTCTTTAACGATGTAGTCAACGTCGCGGGTAAACAGCGCGTGGGCACGTAGCGCAGCGGTAACGTGGTGCATCAACATGATATTAGTTGGGGAGTAAAGTGACTCACCCTCTTCCATGATGCCTTGGCTGACCAGCAGCTCTTCGACCTTGACCAGGCCGCGCTCGCTCATGTGAGCCTGACGTGCTTTTTCATCCACCCAGAAATCACCTTCACCCTGGAAGGTGTCAGAGTCTTCTTTCTCCTGGCGCACCAGGTGCGGAATGATTTTGTTTACTTTGGTGTAAAGCTCAGAGCTGTCTTCCGCCGGTCCGGAAATGATCAGCGGTGTACGCGCTTCATCGATGAGAATGGAGTCAACTTCATCCACCAGCGCATAGTGCAGTTTACGCTGGACGCGCTCTTCCGGGCTGAACGCCATGTTGTCACGCAGGTAGTCAAAACCGTATTCGTTATTGGTACCGTAAGTGATATCAGCGGCGTATGCGGCGCGCTTCGCCACAGCAGGCATATTCGGCAGGTTGATACCGATAGACAGGCCGAGGAACTCGAACAGTGCGCGGTTGTTTTCCGCATCACGCTGGGCCAGATAGTCGTTGACGGTAACAACGTGGACGCCTTTGCCGCTCAGCGCGTTCAGATAGGCCGGCAGGGTTGCGGTCAGGGTTTTACCCTCACCTGTACGCATCTCCGCGATGCAACGCTCATTCAGCACCATACCGCCGATCAGCTGCACATCGAAGTGACGCATGCCAAACACACGCTTACTGGCTTCACGCACGGTGGCAAAAGCTTCTGGAATCAGGCTTTCAAGGCTCTCGCCTTTTTTCAGACGCTCGCGGAACAGATCGGTTTTGGCTTTCAGCTCATCATCAGACAACTTAACGAAGTCCGGTTCCATCTTGTTGATGACATCAACAATTTTGCGCATACGGCGCAGAGTACGATCGTTACTGCTGCCAAAAACCTTGGTTAATAATTTGATTAACATGATAAATTTTTCTCAATTCAGCCGTAATTTACGGTCTGGAAAATCTAAAACAGGATGTGGAAAAAAGTTAGCAGTTAAGCGTTGAGTGGCCCAGCGCGGATGCCATGGATAGCAGCCTGCCAGTCAGCAGAAGTTGGGATTGAGAGGTCGTGATGACCTGGGGTTTTTTGCGCGTCAAGCGCCAGAGCGGGTTGGACAGGCGATGTCAGCAGC
Organism: Type-D symbiont of Plautia stali; assembly: GCF_001485335.1. Classification (NCBI taxonomy): domain Bacteria; kingdom Pseudomonadati; phylum Pseudomonadota; class Gammaproteobacteria; order Enterobacterales; family Enterobacteriaceae; species Type-D symbiont of Plautia stali. The sequence continues at coordinate 9,168 of NZ_BBOC01000025.1, forward strand.
GCCTGCAACGAATCAATTAACGCCAGCTTTTGCGCCGCCAGCGGCACAGCTTGCTCAGCCTCCGCTACTGCGGGCGGTGTCATGCTAAATGAAAGGTGGCGAATGACGGTACGGATCGCATGCTGGTGCCAGTAATCGACGTTAAAGTTCGGTCGACGCGCACTTTCCTGCAGGCGAATCAAATGATCGAAGTGTACAGCGTTGCCGACAAACAGGCTGCTGATGGGCGAGTCAGTCGCCGTGGGCTCCGCACTTTGCGCACAGGCAGGCAAGCCCAAACTGGCCGCCACCATCCCTAATAAGAGATGAGGCCAGAAATAGCGTCTGCCTAATTGTCGCCAGCGTGAGAAAATCCCGATCACAACCTGTCCAGAGTTTAATTAAATAAGTGATGGAGCTGCCGTGGTCATCCACGACCCTACTCATACGAGCGCCAGATAATAGCACTTATGTGGGGCAACGACACCAGTGTTTAAAGGGCTTACGGGGGAATTCACGTTTTTTTGTACAGGCTTTCGCCAGTCTGAGTGAAGAATTGCGAGCGGTCTTGCAGGATTGATTATCAGGCAATAAAAAACGGCAGGCTCGGCTGACCGGAGAGGGTGTCAGCGAGACCTGCCGTTTTTACGTCTGGCTTACGCCAGCACTAAATTTGGTGCTTTGAATGCCAGCGGCAGTTCAGCTTCGTCTTCGAAGGTTGCCCATTCCCAGGCTTCCTGCTTAGCCAGAACCGCCTGCAGTAATTTATTGTTCAGCGCATGGCCTGATTTGAACGCAGAGAATGCGCCAATCACGTTATGACCACACATGAACAAATCACCGATAGCATCCAGCATTTTGTGACGAACGAATTCATCTTCAAAGCGCAGACCGTCTTCGTTAAGTACGCGGAAATCATCGAGTCCAATCGCACAGTCTAAGCTACCGCCCAGGCACAGGCCTTTAGACTGCAGATATTCAATTTCACGCATAAAGCCAAAAGTGCGCGCGCGGCTGATTTGGCGAACAAACGCCTCAGCCGAGAAGTTCAGCTGGTAACGCTGCGAGCTTGAGTCAATCGCTGGGTGTTTGAAGTCGATAGTAAAATCGAGCGAGAAACCGTTGTACGGTTTGATCTCAGCCCACTTATCACCATCTTCCACACGCACCGTTTGCTTCACGCGGACGAATTTCTTCGCGCTGCTCAGCTCTTCGATGCCTGCATCCATCAGCAAATAGACAAAAGGCGCGGCACTGCCATCCATGATTGGAATTTCTGGCGCATCGACTTCAACGATAATGTTATCAATGCCCAGGCCAGCCAATGCTGCATTCAGGTGTTCAACCGTCGAAATACGCACGCCTTCATCATTCACCAGGCAAGTACTCAGCATGGTGTCGCGCACGTATTTTGCATCAGCCGGGAAATCAACCGGTGGATTCAAGTCAGTGCGACGATAGATGACCCCGGTATTAGCCGACGCAGGGCGTAAGGTCAGCGTGACTTTCTTGCCGGTATGTAAACCGACACCTGTCGCCTGAACAATACGTTTTAATGTCCTTTGTTTGATCATCGCTTTATCTCGCAATATTACCCATCCGACCGCCAGTATAAATTACCGGCGGGCGAACACTTTAGCACAAAGAGCGGAGAATCCCAATTATCAGGATATTCTTAGTCAGCCTGCTTACGCAGGAAGGCTGGAATATCGAGGTAATCTGGCTCTTTGTTAGATGATGCAGGCTGGTCATTGACCACTTTTGCCGCAGGTTTTTGTTCCTGAGGCAACGGTGCCATACCGTGCTGCTGGTAACGATGGTCCATCACTGGCTGAGTAGCTGGCTTGTTGGTCACCAGGGTAATTTCTGGACGCTTGTCCATACCAATACCGGTGGCAACAACGGTCACGCGCAGCTCGTCGTTCATCTCTGGATCCAGGGAAGTACCGATCACCACGGTTGCATTGTCAGAGGCGAAGGCGCGGATAGTGTTACCCACAGTTTCGAACTCATCCAGACGCAGGTCGAAGCCCGCCGTGATGTTGACCAGCACGCCGCGCGCGCCTGACAGGTCGATGTCTTCCAGCAGTGGGCTGGAGATCGCCATTTCGGCCGCTTCTTCCGCACGGTCTTCACCGCATGCCACGCCTGAACCCATCATCGCGTAGCCCATTTCTGACATCACGGTACGCACGTCAGCGAAGTCAACGTTCATCAAGCCCGGGCGAGTAATCAGCTCTGCGATACCCTGCACCGCGCCTTTCAGCACGTCGTTAGCTGCGCCGAACGCATCCAACAGAGAGATACCGCGACCCAGCACTTTCAGCAGCTTGTCGTTAGGAATGGTGATCAGTGAATCAACATGCTTAGACAGCTCTGCGATACCCTGCTCAGCAAAAGCCATACGCTTTTTGCCTTCAAAGTTGAATGGCTTAGTCACCACCGCAACGGTCAGGATACCCAAATCTTTTGCTACTTCAGCCACCACTGGCGCTGCACCGGTACCGGTACCGCCGCCCATGCCAGCAGCAATAAACACCATGTCTGCCCCTTCCAGTGCAGAACGCAGTGCTTCGCGATCTTCTTCCGCTGAGGTACGACCGACTTCCGGATTGGCACCCGCACCGAGACCTTTGGTGATACCGGTCCCGATCTGAATCGTCTGGCCAACCGCTGTTTTACGCAACGCTTGTGCGTCGGTGTTTACAGCGAAGAATTCTACACCTTCGATACGTTCGCGTACCATGTGCTCTACGGCGTTGCCACCGCCACCGCCGACGCCGATGACTTTAATCACCGCGTCATTGGTTAATTCCATAGGTTCAAACATGATTTCTCTCCGTTATGTGCCTGTCGCCTGGAGACCATAAACATTGCCTGCATGGTCTCCTTTTTCAAAATTAAAACTCTTTCTTCAGCCAGCTATTGATTCGTTTAAACCAATTGCCCACTGAAGCACGTTTTTCCGTTTCTGCATCACCGTTCATATGTGACTCTTTGCCGTAATGCAGCAGACCGACTGCAGTTGAGTAATACGGCTCCTGCGCGTAATCCGTCAGGCCAGTGATGTTAAGTGGCTGGCCAATACGCACCTGTGTGTGGAACACACGCTGTGCGCAAGCGGCCAGGCCTTCAATCTGCGCCGCACCACCGGTCAGCACGATACCGGCCGCCAGATGATGTTTCACGCCCTGCTGGCGCAGTTGCTCCTGCAGTTGCAGAATCTCGTCATTCACCAGATTCAGCAGTTCGGTGTAACGCGGCTCAATCACTTCCGCCAGCGTTTGACGTTGAAGGCTGCGCGGTGGACGTCCACCCACACTTGGCACTTCGACGTTTTCGTCTTTGCCTACAATCGAGCCCAATGCACAACCATGGCGGACTTTAATGGCTTCTGCGTCGGTTGGTGGCGTACCGAAGGCATACGCGATATCGCTGGTCACCACATTCCCTGCATAAGGGATCACTTTGGTGTGACGCAGTGCGCCGCCAGTATAGACTGCGATATCCATTGTACCGCCACCGATGTCAACAACACAGACTCCCAGCTCACGTTCATCTTCTGTCAGAACTGAAAAACTGGATGCCAGTCCGGCAAAAATCAGTTGGTCAACTTTCAGGCCGCATCGTTCAACGGCTTTAACAATATTTTTTGCCATGTCGTTGTGGCAGGTGATCAAGTGCACCTTTGCCTGCATACGCACGCCGGAAAGCCCCACCGGGTTCTTGATGCCTTCCTGATAATCAATGGCATATTCCTGAGGAATGACATGCAGGATACGATGTTCATCGCGCACGCGTACGGATTTCGCCGTATGTACCACGTTCTCTACATCATCCTGAGTGACTTCCTCTTCCGAAATCGGAACCATCCCGATTTCGTTCTGACAACTGATATGTTTGCCCGATAAAGCAAGGTAAACCGACGAAATCTGACAATCAGCCATCAGTTCGGCCTGGTCTATGGCACGCTGAACGCATTTCACCACTGACTCAAGGTCGTTTACGCCACCTTTATCCATACCACGAGACGGGCAACTGCCCACCCCAATAATGTTGACCATACCATCAGGCAGAATTTCCCCAACCAGGGCGGCAACCTTGGCGGTGCCGATTTCAAGTCCTACTACCAGTTTTCTGTCCGTTGCCTTGATCATTGTGGTTTAGCCTGTGCCTGGTTTTGTTGCTGATTACTGTCCTGTTGCTCCAACGGAGCCGCTGCCCAGCCTACTGCGGCACCCGAGTCATAGCGCAAATCGACATACGCAATGCGCTTGTTTTGACTCTGGCCCTGCTGTTGCAGCTCCGGATAGAGCTCAATAAAACGGTTAAGACGCTTCATGGTGTCGCTGCGACCCAGCTCGATGCGCACATCGTCGCTGGTCACTAACTGCCACGAGCGCCGCGCCGTCATCGACGCGACCTTCAGGGTAAACTTGCTGGCCTGGAGCACATCACGCATGGTGTGATAACCGGCCAGCACCTCTGTTTCACTGCCTTCCGGGCCATACAACATCGGCAGTGTTTCTTTACCGATGTGGCTGGCCGGGACGCTGAAGGAGACGCCATCGGCGTCTACCATGTGGGAGTCATTCCAGCGAGCCACCGGAACATACTCTACCAGGTTAATCTTCAGCTCATCAGGCCACTGCTTACGCACACTGACCTGCTTAATCCACGGTAAACGCTCAATCTGCTGCTGGATGATGTCCACGTTTTGCGACATGAACGTCCCCGGCGCGCCAAGCGACAAAATGGCCTGGCGAATATCATCGTGCGTGGTGTAGTGGGTTTCACCCGTCACCACCAGTTTCGATAAAGGCAGGCGCGAAGCATCATTCATCCACTTCAGCACCACCAAGCCGCCCGCCGCCATGATGCCCAACACCATCAGCAGGAACACGATGCCAAACAGCCGTGCACCGTTGCTACGCCCGGTGCTGCTTCGCTCCTGGGGTTCGCGATTTCTTACGCGTAGGGCCGCCTGAGACATATCAGTCAGCCAGCTCCAGAATACGGGCGACCAACTGCGGGAAACTGTATCCCGCCTGTCGAGCCGCCATCGGCACCAGGCTATGGCTGGTCATGCCAGGGGAGGTGTTAACTTCCAACAACTGGAAATTACCCTCACCGTCAGCCATCACATCCACACGGCCCCAGCCACTGCATCCCAGTGCACGCCATGCCGCCAACACCAATGTCTGCAATTCTGCTTCTTTCTCTGCGCTTAAACCGCTCGGGCAGAAGTATTCAGTATCGTCAGAAATGTATTTAGCTTCATAGTCATAGAACTCGCTGGCGGTTTTTATTCTGATGGATGGCAGAATTTCATCCCCCAGGATACCCACGGTGTACTCTGCACCGCTGAGAAACGCTTCGATCAGCACGTCATTATCGTGACGGAATGCCTCTTCCAGCGCTGCAGGCAAGGCCTCGACGCTGTTAACGCGGCTAATGCCTACGCTTGACCCTTCACAGCTTGGCTTCACGAACAGCGGTAAACCGAGGGCGGCGATCGCCGTCTGCGTTGCCGCATCCAAACCCGCATCGTGCTGTTGACGCGTCAGCCAGACAAATTTGCCCGATGGCAGTCCCCTGCCCTGCCACAGCAGTTTGCTGCGCAGTTTATCCATGGTGATGGCCGAAGCCATTACGCCGCTACCGGTGTAAGGCATTTGCAGGAACTCCAGCACCGCTTGCAGCGTGCCGTCTTCACCGCCACGGCCATGTAATGCAATGAACGCTTTGGCAAAACCCTGCGCTTTCAGGTCGAGCACCGAGACATCACGGGTATCAACACCGTGCGCATCAATGCCCATTTCGCGCAGACCCGCTAATACCGCGCTGCCCGAATTGAGCGACACATCGCGCTCTGCCGAGGTTCCGCCCATCAGGACGGCGACTTTCTCAGCCATGACGCGCCTCCGCTTTTGCAGCAGGCTGCAATTCGATTTCAGCCAGTTTGCGGGCGATTTTGCCGATATTGCCTGCGCCCTGCACGATCACCAGATCGTCGCCAGAAAGCAGCGGTGCCAGTGCATCCGGTAATGCGTCATGTTCTGACACCAGAATCGGATCAACCTTGCCACGGTTACGGATGGCGCGGCACAGTGAGCGACTGTCTGCGCCCGGAATTGGCGCTTCACCGGCCGGATAAACGTCCAGCATGAGCAGGACATCCACCTGTGACAGCACATTCGCGAAGTCATCAAACAGATCGCGCGTACGCGTGTAGCGGTGCGGCTGGAATACCATCACCAGTTTTTTATCTGGCCAGCCCGCACGGGCTGCTTTGATGGTGACGTCTACTTCGGTTGGGTGATGACCGTAGTCATCAACCAGCATCGCACTGCCAGGATTGCCGTTGACGGCAGCGGTGTCAAACTCGCCCAGCACGTCGAAGCGACGTCCTGTGCCCTGGAAGCTCTCCAGCGCCGCGAGGATGGCGTTGTCTTCAATGCCCTCTTCGCTGGCAACTGCTACGGCCGCCGCCGCATTTAATGCATTGTGGCGTCCTGGTGCATTCAGGGTCACTTTCAGCACTGGCTTATCCTGGCGAATCAGCGTGAAGTGCCCTTGCGCGCCACGCTGCTCGTAGTTTTCAATGCGGACGTCAGCATCATCACTGAAGCCGTAAGTGGTAACCTGACGCCCCACGCGTGGGATCAGATCGCGAATCACCACATCATCGACACACATCACCGCACGACCGTAGAACGGCAGGTTATGCAGGAAGTTGATGAACGTCTGCTTCAGGTTTTCGAAATCGCCCTGATAGGTGTCCATATGATCCGCTTCGATGTTAGTGACGATCGCCACCATCGGCTGCAGATGCAGGAAGGACGCGTCGCTCTCATCGGCTTCCGCAATCAGGTAACGGCTGGTTCCCAGGCGCGCATGTGTGCCCGCCGCTTTGACTAACCCGCCGTTAACGAAGGTAGGATCTAATCCGCCTTCGGCATAAATACTGGTCACCATCGCCGTGGTGGTGGTTTTACCGTGCGTGCCGGCAATCGCGATGCCGTGACGGAAACGCATCAATTCGGCCAGCATTTCGGCACGACGAATTACCGGGATACGCTGTTCGCGTGCCGCAACCAGCTCTGGATTGTCTTGCGCTACCGCGGTTGACACCACCACAACACTCGCATCGGTCACGTTTTCCGGACGATGGTTGAAATAGATTGTCGCGCCTAGCGCGGCCAGGTGCTGGGTCACCGGGTTAGGTGCCAGATCGGACCCGCTAATGTGATAGCCTTCGTTCGCCAACACTTCGGCAATACCGCCCATGCCAGCACCACCGATGCCGACAAAGTGAATGTGCCGGACGCGACGCATCTCGGGCACAATAGAACGCAGTTTTGCCAATTGTTGTGTATTCATCTGTCTCAATTACCTGTTTATCCCGTTTGTACCTGCATTCAGGTACGGGTCAGTCAAACCAACCTGTTAACTTACTTCGCGACGCGTGCGACTTCTTGCGCAACCCGATCGGTTGCATCAGGAATCGCGACCTGGCGGGCTTTTTCTGCCATCGCCAATAGCGTGGTGCGATCCCAATCGCGCAACGTGTCTGCGACCGCAGCGGCAGTAAATTGCGGCTGCTCGAAAATTTTGGCCGCGCCCGCTTTCTCAAGCGGCAGCGCGTTCCAGTACTGCTGACGATCTTTGTGCTGGAAAGGCACAAAAATTGCCGGTAAACCTGCGGCAGCCACTTCGCTCACCGTCAATGCGCCCGAACGGCACACCACCACATCGGCCCATGCGTAGGCTTCGGCCATGTCATCGATAAACTCGGTGACTTTATGCTGTGGTTGTCCTGCATCGCGATAAGCCTGTTGCACCGTTTCCAGCCCGCCCTTACCGGTTTGATGCCAGAGAGTGATAGCCTCACCCAGCTGCGCGGCAACCTGTGGCATAGTCTGATTAAGAATACGCGCCCCCTGGCTGCCACCGACCACCAGCACGCGAATCGGACCCATGCGGCCACTCAGACGTTCTGCGGGCAAAGGCAGTGCCAGCACATCGGTGCGCACCGGGTTGCCAACGACATCCGCGGTGGGAAATGCACCCGGAAAGGCTTGCATCACTTTGGTGGCGATTTTCGCCAGCCATTTGTTGGTCAGCCCAGCAATACCATTCTGCTCGTGCAGTACCACAGGGATACCGCAGCTCCACGCCGCGAGACCACCCGGTCCGGAAACATATCCGCCCATACCGAGCACCACATCCGGCTGCCAGTTTTTCATGATGCGGCGCGCCTGACGCCATGCATTGAAAATTCTGACCGGTGCCAGTAACAAAGCTTTCACGCCTTTTCCGCGTAAACCGCTGATGCGGATAAACTCAATCTCGATGCCATGCTTCGGTACCAAATCCGCTTCCATGCGATCAGCGGTTCCCAGCCAGCGTACTTGCCAGCCCTGTTCGATCAGGTGATGGGCCACTGCCAGACCCGGGAACACATGTCCACCGGTTCCGCCGGCCATCACCATCAGCCGCTTGCTACTCATCGAGCACCTCGGGTAAACGCCTGTGCTTTTGCCAGACGCGTTTCATAATCAATGCGCAATAAAAACACGATGGCAGTCGACATGATGATCAAACTCGAACCACCGTAACTGATTAGCGGCAATGTCAGACCTTTGGTCGGCAGCATACCTGCAGCTGCACCGACGTTAACCAGCGCCTGGAAGCTAAACCACACGCCAATTGAACAAGCGAGGAAGCCAGAAAAGCGCTGATCGATCTCAAGTGCACGGCGACCAATCGACATCGCGCGAAAAGCGACGAAGAATACCATCAACAGCGCTAAAACCACACCGACATAACCCAACTCTTCACCAATGATGGAGAAGATAAAGTCGGTATGTGCCTCCGGCAGATATTCCAGTTTCTGCACCGAGTTGCCTAAGCCCTGTCCCCAGAATTCACCACGGCCAAAGGCCATCAGGGACTGCGTCAGCTGGTAACCGCTGCCGAAGGGATCTTCCCATGGGTTCCAGAAGGAGGTCACACGGCGCATACGGTAAGGTTCGGCGATAATCAGCAGGACCACGGCAAAAATACCGGAGCCGATAATCGCCAGGAACTGCCACATCTTCGCCCCCGCGAGGAACAGCATCGCTAGCGTGGTGACGAACAACACCACCACGGTGCCGAGGTCAGGCTGTGCCAACAGCAAGACGGCCAGCACCACCATCACGCCCATTGGCTTGCAGAAGCCCCAGAAGTTATTACGCACCTCTTCCACCTTGCGCACCAGATAACTGGCGAGATAGCAGAACAGCGAGAGCTTCGATAGCTCCGCGGGCTGAATACGCAAGGGGCCGAGCGCGATCCAACGTGATGCACCGTTAACGGAGCTGCCGACCACCAGCACGATTAGCAGCATCACCACCGATGCCATCAACATCACGTTGCTGTAGCGCTGCCAAAAATCCATTGGCACGCGCAAAGTCACCAGCGCCATCCCTAAAGCGAGCGCGATGTAAAACGCGTCACGCTTGGCAAAGTAGAACGGATCTTCATTCAGACGCTGCCCAACCGGCATTGACGCCGACGTCACCATCACAAAACCAATGATCGCCAGGCCAAAGGTCAGCCACAGCAGCGTGCGATCGTACAACACCACTGGTGCGTCATCATTTTCACGGCCACCCATCACCCAATCGCGTAAGCGAACAGAGAGGAAGCTGGCAATACTGGCACCCGGAATGCGCATCAGCTCAACTCCTTCGCCAGTTGCGCGAACTGATCGCCACGCTGTTCAAAATTACGGAACTGGTCAAGGCTGGCACACGCAGGGGAAAGCAGCACCATATCGCCGGCTTTGACCTGAGGTGCAATCAACGCCATCGCTTGCTGCATGGTCTCGGTGCACGTGGCAATCTCCGGGCGCAGTGCGGCGAGTGCATCACCGTCGCGACCGAAGCAAAACAGCTGTACGTTGTCACCCTGCAGATAAGGCGTCAGGGTACTGAAATCAGCCGATTTGCCGTCACCTCCCATCAGCAGCCACAAGGTGCCTTTCACCTGCAAGCCATTGAGTGCCGCTTCGGTGCTGCCGACGTTGGTGGCTTTGGAGTCATTAATCCAGCGCACGCCGTTGGCTTCATGCACCAGTTGGAAACGGTGCGCCAGGCCGGTGAAGGTGGTTAACGCTTTCAGGCTTGATGCTCGTGGAATATTGACGGCATCAGCCAGCGCCAGTGCAGCGAGGGCGTTGGTGTAGTTATGTTGCCCCACCAATGTCATCTCATCGGTGTTCAACACGCGTTCGCCCTGGGCACGCAGCCAGGTGCTGCCTTGCTGTTGCGTCAGATGGTAGTCGCCAAGGTTAATGCCGAAACTGACACAGCGCGCGTCAACGCCACGAACGGGCATGGTCATGCCATCGTCGGCATTCACCACGCAGATGCGGGCATTTTCATAAATGCGCAGTTTCGCCGCGCGATACTGCTGCATACCCAACGGATAGCGATCCATATGATCTTCAGTCACGTTGAGAATGGTCGCCGCTGCGGCCTTTAAGCTGTAAGTGGTTTCGAGCTGGAAGCTGGAAAGTTCCAGCACATACAGCTGCGCCGGGGATTTCAACAGGGTGAGTGCCGGCAAACCAATATTGCCGCCCACGCCCACCTGCCAGCCTGCCGCACGCGCCATCTCGCCCACAAGGGTGGTGACGGTGCTCTTACCGTTCGAACCGGTGATGGCGACAATCGGTGCCTGCGCTTCTCGGCAGAACAGTTCGATATCGCCGACGATCTCGATCCCGGCATCCGCAGCTTCACGCAACGCTGGATGCGCTAACGCGATGCCCGGGCTGGCGATGATAAAATCAGACGCCAGCAACCAGTCACTGTTGATACCGCCAACATAACGTTCTACCGACTCAGGCAGTTTATCGAGGCCCGGCGGAGACACACGGGTATCCATCACGCGAGGCGTAACGCCCTGCGCGAGGAAGAAATCAACACAGGACAGGCCGGTAATGCCTAATCCGATGATGACGACTTTTCTGCCCCGATAGTCAGCCATGATTAACGTACCTTCAGCGTTGCCAGGCCAATCAGCACCAGCATCAGTGAAATAATCCAGAAGCGCACAATTACGCGCGGCTCCGGCCAGCCTTTCAATTCATAGTGGTGGTGAATCGGTGCCATGCGGAAAATACGCTGACCACGCAGCTTGAACGACCCCACCTGCAAGATCACCGACAGGGTTTCAACCACAAACACGCCGCCCATGATTACCAACAAGAACTCCTGACGCAGCAGCACCGCGATGGTGCCCAGCGCGCCACCCAGCGCCAGTGAGCCGACATCACCCATAAAGACTTGCGCCGGGTAGGTGTTGAACCAGAGGAAGCCCAGCCCGGCACCGACGATGGCGGTACACACAATCACCAGTTCACCCGCGTGACGCAGATACGGAATATGCAGATATTCAGCAAACTTCACGTTACCAGTCGCCCATGCCACCAGCGCAAAGCCTGCGGCGACAAACACGGTTGGCATGATTGCCAGACCATCCAGACCATCGGTAAGGTTTACGGCATTACCGGTACCGACAATCACAAAGTAGGCCAGCAACACATAAAACAGGCCCAGCTGCGGCATGATGTCCTTAAAGAACGGCACCACTAACTGCGTGGCTGGCGTGCCGTGTCCTGCGGCATACAGGGCAAAAGCCACGCCCAGCGAGATCACCGACATCCAGAAGTATTTCCAGCGGGCAATCAGACCTTTGGTGTCTTTGCGTACCACTTTGCGATAATCATCGACAAAACCAATTACGCCAAAGCCCACCAGTACCGCCAACACACACCACACATATGGGTTGGAAGGATAAGCCCACATCAGCACCGAAACGGTAATCGAGGTGAGGATCATGATGCCGCCCATGGTCGGCGTACCACGTTTACTGAAGTGCGACTCTGGACCGTCGTTACGTACCACCTGGCCAATCTGCAATTTCTGCAGCCAGGCAATCAAACGCGGTCCCATCCACAGCGAAAGGAACAGAGCGGTCAGCAGGCTGACAATGGCGCGAAACGTCAGATACGAGAAGACGTTAAAGCCGGAATAAAGTGCGACCAGATGTTCGGCCAGCCAGACTAGCATGTTCCTTTCTCCTGTAAGCTCTCGACGACCTGCTCCATGGCGGCGCTACGTGAGCCTTTAACCAAAATAGTGATGTCCCGATGTTGGGACAGCAATGTGCGTAAACGTTCCGTCAGATCGGCTTTAGTGGCGAAATGTTCGCCTTTACCGCTGCTTTCACCGATCAATCGGCTCAGCGTGCCGGTACTCAACACACAATTAATACCCGCTGCCTTCGCGGCTTCCCCTACCTGCTGGTGACATTGTTCGGCTTCATCGCCCAACTCGGCCATATCCCCGACCACCATCACGCGATAGCCCGGCATATCGCCTAACACTTGCGCAGCCGCCGTCATGGAACCGACGTTGGCGTTGTAGCTGTCATCGAGCAGTAACTGATTGTCAGCAAGACGAATCGGGAACAGGCGGCCCGGCACGGGCTGCAGGGTTTTCAGGCCAGATTGAATCGCGCTCAGCGGAGCATCAACCGACAGTGCCAACGCTGCCGCCGCGAGTGCGTTGGCAATGTTGTGACGTCCGGGTAAAGGTAACGCCACGGCAATGTCACCGCGCGGAGTATGCAGGGTAAACAGCGTGGCATCCGCACGCAGCACAATGTCGCTGGCGCGGAATTCTGCCTCTGCCATCGGCTGCGGGGAGAAGCGCCACAGCGTTTTATCGACAAACTGTGATTGCCAGTTGGCGAGGTCATTGCTCTCGGCGTTCACAATCGCGGTGCCATGTACTGGCAATCCGCCAAAAATTTCGCCTTTGGCTTTCGCCACGCCAGCCAGTGAACCAAATCCTTCCAGGTGCGCCGCGGCCAGGTTATTCACCAGCGCGGTTTCAGGGCGCACCAGATCGGTGGTGTAAGCAATTTCGCCTTGATGATTGGCACCCAGCTCAATCACTGCGTAATCGTGATCCTGCGTCAGGCGCAGCAGTGTCATCGGCACGCCAAAATCATTGTTCAGGTTGCCCGCAGTGTACAGGGTCTCACCACACTGGCGCAGAATTGCCGCCGTCATCTCTTTGACGGAGGTTTTGCCAGATGATCCGGTCAACGCCACCACACGGGCTTTTGACTGCTGGCGCACCCAGGCACCTAGCTGACCAAAAGCAATACGCGTATCCGCGACCACCACCTGTGGCACATCCACCGGCAAGTGCTTACTTACCAGCAGCGCCTTGGCACCGTTAGCGATGGCATCGTTCACAAAATCATGTGCATCAAAACGTTCACCCACCAGCGCAACAAACAGACTGCCATCGGTAACCTTACGCGTGTCGCTTGTCACATCCGCAATGGTCAGGTCTGCACCCAGCAATTCACCACCGCTGATCTCTGCCAGTGTTTTCAGGGAAATCGGAATCATGCCATCACCCCCAGCAAGCGGGCGACAGTTTCACGGTCGGAGTAATCAAGGCGGCGGTTGCCAATGATTTGATAGTCTTCGTGGCCTTTACCGGCCACCAGCACGATGTCATCAGCGCTGGCTTGCATCACCGCGTTAGTGACCGCTTGCGCACGGCCTGCAACGATGCGAGCGCGGCCGGGATCGAGCAGACCAGTCATAATATCGTTAACAATCGCGCCAGGCTCTTCGCTACGCGGATTGTCGTCAGTGATCACCACAATGTCAGAGAACTGCTCGGCAATCGCGCCCATCAGTGGACGTTTGCCTTTGTCACGATCGCCGCCACAGCCAAACACGCACCACAGCTTGCCTTTGCAGTGCAAACGAGCGGCTTCCAGCGCTTTTTCCAGCGCATCGGGAGTGTGAGCATAATCCACCACTACCGTGGGTTTTTCTGGCGCGGTGAATACTTCCATGCGACCGCATACCGGCTGCAACTGCGAGGCGCTTGAGACCAGCGCGTCCAGCGGATAATCGAGCGTCAGCAAGGTCGCTAAGGCCAGCAACAGATTGCTGACGTTGAATGCGCCCATCAGGCGGCTGTCAAATTCACCGTTACCCCAGCTTGAGCTGAACTGAATATGCGCACCGCCATCGTGATAGTTCACTGCGGTGGCTTTAAGCCAGCGACCACGGCAACCCGACTGCAAATTGTCGCCCATGGTAACGGCAACCGCATCCGGTAATTTTTCCAGCCAGCGGCGGCCCACTTCGTCATCGGCATTGACGATCGCAGCGTTCACCAGATGCTCAGAGAACAGCAGCCATTTCGCCGCTTCGTAGCTCTGCATATCGCCGTGATAGTCAAGATGATCGCGGCTGAGGTTGGTGAACACGGCGGCGGCAAACGGCAGCGCAGCCACACGGTGTTGCACCAGACCGTGTGAAGAGACTTCCATCGCCGCCAGAGTTGCGCCCTGCTCGACCAGATCATTCAACACATGCTGCACATCAACCGCAGAGCCGGTGGTGTTTTCGGTAGGCACCAACTGACCATACAGGCCATTCCCCACCGTGCCCATCACTGCGCCGGTTTCGCCTAGCAGGTTGGCCCACTGAGCAATGAGCTGTGTCGTGGTGGTTTTTCCATTGGTACCCGTCACGCCGATCAATTTGAGTTTTTCAGCAGGCTGCTGATAAAAGCGCCCGGCCAGTGCAGAGAGACGCTGCTGCAACTGCGCCAGATAGATAACCGGGACGCCGTGCATCTCGCGGATATCTCCATCGCTGGCTTCGCCCTCGGCTTCGGCAATCACTGCCGCTACGCCCTGAGCAATAGCTTGCGGAATAAAACGACGTCCATCAGCATGATGGCCCGCCACGGCGATAAACAGATCGCCAGCAGCCGCTGCGCGGCTATCCAGTGTCATGTCACGGAGTGGACGCGCCGGCGCACCCGGCACCCACGGGGCCAGTAATTCGCGCAGGTTACGATCGGTCACTTGATTCCTCACTTCTGTTCTTCACCAACTCGTTCTTATCAATTGTTGGCAACGCATCAGGCTCGATGTTCATGGTACGCAGCACACCGCCCATGATGGCGCCAAACACCGGTGCAGAAACCGCACCACCATAATATTTACCGGCCTGGGGATCGTTGATCACCACCACCAGTGCAAAACGAGGGCGACTGGCAGGCGCAACGCCTGCGGTGTAAGCAATGTATTTATTGACGTAGCGTCCATCCGGCCCGACCTTTTTGGCGGTACCGGTCTTGATAGCGATGCGATAGCCTTTGATAGCGGCTTTCACACCACCACCGCCAGGCAATGCAACGCTTTCCATCATGTGCATCACCGTTTTCACCAGGTCTTCCTGGAAAACGCGTTCACCCGCCACCGGCGGGTCAACTTTGGTGATCGACAGCGGGCGATTGATGCCATAGCTGCCAATGGTTGCGTAGACTCGCGCTAACTGTAACGGCGTTACCATTAGCCCGTAGCCGAAAGAGAAGGTGGCCCTCTCTATGTCAGACCACCGTTGTTTTTGAGGGTATAAGCCACTACTTTCCCCGACCAGCCCCAAATTGGTCGGTTTACCCAGTCCAAAGCGCGCGTAAGTTTCTACGAGTGCTGAGGAGGGCATCGCTAACGCCAAACGTGAAACCCCGACGTTACTCGACTTCTGTAAAACCCCGGTAAGGGTCAATTCGTTATAGCGCGCCACGTCTTTGATCTCATGACCATTCACGCGGTACGGCACGGTATTCAGGACGCTGTTCTCTTTCACCACACCGCGTTGCAGTGCGGTCATCACCACCATCGGCTTCACTGTGGAGCCTGGCTCGAAGATGTCGGTAATCGCGCGATTACGCATCACATCTTTCGGGGTGTTGCTGAGATTATTGGGGTTGTAGGCTGGGCTGTTAGCCATCGCCAGCACTTCACCGGTGTTCACATCCACCAGAACCGCGGTACCCGACTCCGCTTTGTTAAACGCCACAGCATTATTCAGTTCACGGTAAACCAGCGCCTGCAAACGCTCATCAATGCTCAGTGTCAGGTTGTGAGCAGCGCGGCTGTCTACCGAAGAAATATCTTCAATCACGCGGCCATTGCGATCTTTACGCACGGTACGTTCGCCCGGTGCACCGGTCAGCCATTTGTCGAAGCTTTTTTCGATTCCTTCGATGCCCTGACCATCAATGTTGGTAAAGCCAATCAGATGCGCGGTGACCTGGCCTGCAGGGTAATAGCGGCGTGACTCTTCACGCAGGTAAATGCCTGGCAAACGGAGTTTTTTGACATACTCACCAATCGCCGGGTTGACCTGACGTGCCAGATAGATAAAGCGCCCTTTCGGGTTTGCGTTGATGCGTGCAGCCAGTTGATCCAGTGGGATCGATAGCGCATCGGACAGCGCTTTCCAGCGGCTATCCAGAGAGACCCCGCCATGTTCTGCCAGCTCTTTGGGATCGGCCCAGATCGCATTCACCGGCACACTCACGGCTAAAGGACGACCTGCACGATCGCTTATCATCCCACGAGCAGTAGGAACGGATTGCACACGCAGGGAACGCAAATCCCCTTCTTTCACCAGCTTGTCAGGATTGATCACCTGCAACCACGCAACGCGTGACAGCAAGCCGCCCAGAGCCAGTAAAATACAGCCGCACAGCAACGCAAAACGCCAGCTTATAAAGCTGGCCTTATCTTCCTGTTTTTTTAACTTCAGCGTTTTGCCTGCGCCGCTCATTGAAATCTGCGATTCCTTATTTCTGCACCACAATATTTTCCTGTGAAGGATCAACATGCTGCATCTGCAGCTTATCGGTTGCTATCCGCTCTACCCGGCTGTGATCGCCAAGCGCATTCTCTTCCAGAATCAGGTTACGCCACTCGATATCGAGGGCATCGCGTTCTAATACCAATTGCTCACGCTGTGCCGTCAACAGACGGGTTTTATGCGTGGTGGTCACCACCAGAATCGAGGACACCAGCACCGCAACCAGCAGCAACACCGGGATCTTGCCGAATCGCAGCAAGTCACCCCCAATGACGCCGGGCAGGCTATGTCGCTCGTTTCCAATCATGTCGCGGTCCTTTCAGCAATACGCAGGACTGAACTGCGTGCGCGTGGGTTTTCATTCACTTCAGCTTCGCCAGGAATCAGCTTGCCCAGCGATTTCAATTCGCGTCCACCCAGCGCTTTTAGCTGGCTTTCAGTCATTGGAATGCCCGCTGGCACTTGTGGGCCTCGGCTTTGATCGCGCATAAAGCGTTTCACTAAGCGGTCTTCCAGTGAGTGGAAGCTGATAATGGACAACCGACCACCCGGTGCCAGTACCGACATCGCGCCTTTCAATGCGGTATCAATCTCTTCCAGTTCGCTGTTGATCCAGATACGGATCGCCTGGAAGGTGCGCGTTGCCGGGTGCTTAAATTTGTCTTTGACTGGCATCGCAGCGGCAATCACCGTGGCTAACTCTTTGGTACGCGTCATTGGCTGTTCGCGGTTGCGTTCCACAATGGCGCGTGCGATGCGTTTGCCAAACTTCTCTTCACCGTAGGTCTTAATCACAAAAGCGATATCGGCCTCTTCCGCGCTCATCAGCCACTCTGCGGCAGATTGTCCCCGCGTTGGGTCCATGCGCATGTCCAGTGGGCCATCACGCATGAATGAGAAACCGCGCTCTGCATCATCTAACTGGGGTGACGAAACACCCAGATCCAGCAATACGCCATCGATCTTGCCCGTCAGGCCACGCTCTTCAACATAGTCAGCCAGGGCGGAAAACGGCCCGTGCACAATCGAAAAGCGCGGGTCCTGGATTTCAGCGGCAGCAGCGATGGCTTGCGGATCGCGGTCAATCGCCAGTAACTGTCCATTCGCGCCAAGCTGCGAAAGGATCAGGCGTGAGTGACCGCCGCGACCAAAAGTGCCGTCAATGTAAATGCCGTCTTCCCTGATATTGAGGCCGTTAACCGCCTCATCCAGCAGCACTGTGGTGTGTTTAAAATTATCCTGCATAGCTATAGCGACAAGTCCTGCAACCGCTCAGATAAAGGCTCCTGAGCTGACTGTTCTGCGTCAATATCGTCCTTAACTTGTTGATACCAGGTCTGTTCATCCCACAGCTCAAACTTGTTGAACTGTCCAACCAGCATCACTTCTTTGGTGAGGCTCGCATGTTGGCGTAGCGTATTGGCCAGCAACAAACGACCTGCATTATCCATCTGACATTCACTGGCATGCCCTAACAGCAGTCGCTGCACGCGACGTTCATTCGGATTCATGCTGGATAAGCGCGCCAGTTTTTTCTCAATGATTTCCCATTCGGGCAGGGTATAAAGCAACAGGCAGGGCTGATGGAGGTCAATGGTACACACCATTTGACCCTGAGACTCTGCGACGAGCAAATCACGATAGCGCGTAGGTACCGCCAGTCGGCCTTTGCTGTCGAGATTGACTAACGTTGCCCCACGGAACATGCCAGCCTTACCCCTCAGTCACCCGTTTTCACCACTTTATCCCACTTTTTACCACGAAACGAGTTTACGGAGCCTATGAAATCCTTGTCAAGCCGCAACGACAAGTGAATATCACTCTTTACAAGGGATAGAATTATTTAGTGAAGGGAAATGACAGCTGAAGAATGGCAAAATAAAAAATTAACCTAATGAATAATGGAATAAAAATTTTCACGATTTGAGAAATGGTGAAAAATAAAGCGCTTTTACCGCGAAAGATAATTATCCCGGGATATGCGACAGCGGCTGCATTTTAGGGGATTTCTGAAAGGAAGCCCAGCACCATCGCGCCAGCTCTGCTACGCATCACTGTAGAAGATGTAAACAAGTAAGAAAATGTAGCGCTGTTAATTCGTTAGCAGAGGTGGCGATAATTTACGCTTTTTTACCGCAATCCGCTGGCAATAAAATATTTGCAGGATGAATAAACGCGGGCAAGCTTCTGCCCACGATTTCATTTTGTGCGACGACTTAATTGTCCTCGGCGGAATAAATTACGACGAATGCGGGTTAATCCCGGCTTGGGTTTCCGCGGTTCATCCAGCGAGGCTAATACTAATTCCAGCACGCGCTCGGCCACATCGCGGTGGCGCTGCCCAACGGCCAGCACCGGACACTCCAGGAAGTCCAGTAATTCGTGGTCGCCAAAGGTGGCGATCGCCAACTCAGTCGGCAAGCGTCCTTCGCGTTTCAGTGTGACGTCCATCACGCCCTGCAATAGACCAAAAGAGGTGGTAAACAGGGCTTCCGGCATCGGATGATCTTCGAGGTATTTCTCGAAAAGCGTGGCAGCAGCGGCACGGTCAAAGCTATTACAGTAGAGGTAATCGATAGGACGTTCGTCATCTTTCCACGCATCACGGAAGCCCATCTCACGCAGAAAACTTACCGATAGCTCCGGAAGCGCCCCGAGGAACAGCACATTCTTCACCGGAAGCTGACGCAATTCAGCGGCCAAGGCATGTGCATCGTCCTGATCGGCCCCTACCACGCTGGTGAAGTGTTCACGATCCAGCGCACGGTCAAGCGCGATAATTGGCAGCGGATCGTTGATCCAGCGCTGATAGAACGGGTGCTCAGGTGGCAGTGAGGTTGAAACGATAATCGCATCCACCTGACGTTGCAGCAGATGCTCAATACAGCGCATTTCGTTATCAGGCTGATCTTCTGAGCAGGCAATCAGCAATTGATAGCCACGCTGACGCGCCTGGCGCTCAAGGTAGTTCGCGATACGCGTGTAACTGGTGTTTTCCAAATCAGGTATGACTAAGCCAATCGAACGCGTTCGACCCGCGCGCAGGCCCGCCGCAACGGCATTGGGGTGATAATTGTATTCACGCACCACCGCCATCACTTTTTCAACGGTTTTGTCGCTGACACGATACTGCCGCGCTTTGCCATTAATGACATAGCTGGCCGTGGTGCGCGACACGCCCGCCAGGCGCGCAATTTCATCCAGTTTCACGATGACACCTTAATTCTGATTAGCTATGGCTGGCGGAAATGTCCGCAGTGTAGCTAGGGGTAAAACATTTGTAACATCTAACCGCAGAAAACTACGCTGAGCAACCGCTTTTATCTGGCAGCTCTCACAAGCGCATAAAATAAAAAAACCCAGCATTACGCCGGGTTAGCTTTGATACACAATGGTCACATGGCGGAATTAACGCATCACGCGGTCGCCACGCGAGACGCCAACAATACCCGAGCGTGCCACTTCAACGATCTCAGCGACGTCGCGCACCGTGTTGAGGAAGGCGTCGAGTTTATCACTGGTGCCCGCGAGCTGAACCGTGTACAGCGTTGGTGTGACGTCAATAATCTGACCACGGAAAATCTCCGCGCTACGCTTCACTTCTTCACGGCCATAACCGCTCGCCTGGATTTTCACCAACATGATTTCACGTTCAACGTAGGCACCCTGCCCCAGTTCGCTGACACGTAACACGTCCACCAGCTTGTGCAGTTGCTTCTCGATTTGCTCCAGCACTTTCTCGTCGCCGACGGTCTGAATGGTCATGCGTGAAAGTGTAGGATCGTCCGTTGGTGCAACCGTCAGGCTTTCGATGTTGTAGCCGCGCTGAGAGAACAGGCCCACCACGCGAGACAATGCGCCGGATTCGTTTTCCAGCAGAACTGATAAAATACGACGCATAATTATGTCCTCTCCGTTTTGCTCAACCACATCTCGTCCATCGAGCCACCACGAATCTGCATTGGATACACGTGCTCGCTGCCATCAATATTCACATCCACAAACACCAGACGCCCTTTCGCCAGGGTATCCAATGCCAGCTGTAGCTTCTCTTCCAGCTCGGCAGGATGGGCAATCGAAATCCCCACATGGCCATAGGCTTCCGCTAAACGCACGAAGTCAGGCAGAGATTGCATGTAAGATTGCGAGTGGCGACCGGAATAGATCATGTCCTGCCACTGCTTCACCATGCCGAGGAAGCCGTTGTTCAGGTTCAGCACCAGCACCGGCAGATCGTACTGCAGCGCGGTCGACAGCTCCTGAATATTCATCTGGATACTGCCATCGCCGGTAACACAGATAACGGTTTCATCAGGCAGCGCCATTTTCACGCCCAGCGCCGCTGGCAAGCCGAAGCCCATGGTGCCGAGACCGCCGGAGTTGATCCAACGACGCGGCTTGTCGAACTGATAGTAAAGCGCAGCAAACATCTGATGCTGACCCACGTCAGAGGTGACGTAAGCATCGCCTTTGGTCAAACGCCAGATGGTCTCAATAACTGCCTGCGGTTTGATCTTGTCACTGGTGCGGTCAAACTCCAGACACTTGCGGCTACGCCAGCCATCAATGGTCTGCCACCAGTCACGCAGGCTATCCAGCTCTTGTTTGGCATCGCTTTGCGCCAGCATTTCCAACATCTGAGACAGCGTTTGTTTGGCATCGCCAACAATCGGAATATCCGCGCTCACCGTCTTCGAAATCGACGTTGGGTCAACGTCGATATGCATGATGGTGGCGTTCGGGCAGTATTTCGCCAGATTGTTGGTGGTACGGTCATCAAAACGCACACCAATGCCGAAAATCAGGTCGGCATTGTGCATCGTCATGTTGGCTTCATAAGTACCGTGCATGCCGAGCATGCCCACACACTGACGGTGTGTGCCAGGGAACACGCCCAGCCCCATCAGCGACGTGGTCACTGGGATGTTCAGCTGTTCTGCCAGTTGCAGCAGTTCCGCTTCACAGCCTGACATAATTGCGCCACCACCGGCGTAAATCACCGGTTTGTGTGCCGCCAGCAACGTTTGCAGAGCACGCTTGATTTGCCCTTTGTGACCCTGAATGGTCGGGTTATATGAGCGCATGCTCACTGTTTCCGGCCAGACATACGGTAATTTGTTCGCAGGATTCAGGATATCTTTTGGCAGATCGATCACCACCGGGCCTGGGCGACCACTTGCTGCCAGCCAAAAGGCTTTTTTCAGCACGGTTGGGATCTCTTCCGCGTTTTTCACCAGGAAGCTGTGCTTCACCACTGGACGGGAAATCCCGACCATGTCGCACTCCTGGAACGCATCGTAACCAATCAATGAAGAGGGTACCTGTCCCGACAGAATCACCATCGGAATAGAATCCATGTACGCGGTAGCAATACCGGTAATCGCATTGGTTGCGCCCGGGCCTGAGGTGACCAGCACCACACCGACTTCGCCGGTTGCGCGCGCCAGACCATCAGCCATATGCACTGCGCCTTGCTCATGGCGAACCAGTACGTGGTCAATACCACCGACCGTTTGCAGCGCATCATAAATATCGAGCACCGCTCCGCCCGGATAGCCGAATACTTGCTTAACGCCCTGATCGATTAACGAACGGACGACCATTTCGGCTCCTGACAACATCTCCATTTTCTGCCTCCAGGCTTGAGGATCAGCACCCAGCAACGCGAATTATCCCTGCGCGACTGGCATACCGCTCTCTATTCGCCAATTAAGATCAAAATCTTATGTTTATGCTCAGAACACAGAATTCATTTCTGTCTTCCAGGTACAGGGAATCTACTTTTAGGCTGCGTCCCGCCATTATTCGCGGTGCCGTCACATCCTTAAAAGCCGTTATCAAGGCGGAGGGTGAAGGCCATAGTGAGCCTATGGCCAAACCCGACAACGATGAGAACGGCTTTTAAGGATGCGACCCGTAGGGCTGGAGCTAAATGGCCTTGCAGCTGCGTTATTCATCACGTATTTGGGCCCACCAAACCTCGTGATTCATGCCTTGCCGCAAGGCCATTTAGCATCCAGCGGCATCCACGAATAATGGCGGGACGCAGCCTGAATTCTTTTAAGAGTAGGTCGATTACCATAACCGTAGAAAACCCGCCCTGCAAACGTCAGGACACCACGGCGCGCTTAATCCGGCAGAAAAGGCACTGACGCGTGATAATTGCTCGCGAGGATTAAACTAATCTGACTGCACAACCACAGAGGAATATGCTGGTTTGGCGATTATTTGCAGCGTGTTCTAAGAAATATGATTTTCATATTGCCTGACCGCTCAGTCCACAATTTCCCCTGAGAATTACTTTCTGGCGTGATTAACTTTGAAATCCTGTATTCGCATGACATTGTGCTATGCAATGCGCTGAACGCTCTGTATAAAACCACATCCACCACCAAGAAAAACAATTAAAATTCAACACCTTAAAATTAATCGGCTTTTTTAAAAGATTTTTTAGGATGATTAACCCCTTCAGGCAGCAGCTAATTAACGCCAATGCTCTGCACAGCCAGATATTCACAGCAGATCGCCCTTAGCCACCTTAAGAAATACCCTTTCACTTAGGGTTGACTTCCCGCCGCAATCCCAGTATCAATATGGGCAACACAAAATTTACGAGGTTCGAATCATGTCCCGTTCTTTCCGTCTACTCGGTCTACTACTAAACGCATTCAGTTTGCGCGGTAGACTTGTGGGCGGAATCAATCACTGATTCGAACCTGAAGAAGTTTAAGAAACCCGCGCCGATGCGCGGGTTTTTTTATGCTCGCAACGGCGAAGTTAAAGCAAAAGGAAGATGACCATGAGCCAGCAAGTTATTATTTTCGATACCACTCTGCGTGACGGCGAACAAGCATTACAGGCCAGCCTGAGTGTTAAAGAAAAACTGCAGATCGCCTTGGCACTGGAACGTATGGGCGTGGATGTAATGGAAGTCGGTTTCCCTATTTCCTCACCTGGCGATTTCGAATCGGTACAGACCATCGCCCGCTCGGTGAAAAACAGCCGTGTTGCCGCTTTGGCGCGTTGCGTTGATAAAGATATCGATGCCGCTTACGAAGCACTGCGCGTTGCAGAGGCATTTCGTATCCACACCTTCCTCGCCACTTCGCCGATGCATATCGCCACCAAATTGCGCAGCACCCTGCCCGAAGTGATTGAGCGCGCGGTAGCCTCTATTAAACGTGCCCGTAACTATACCGACGACGTAGAGTTCTCTTGTGAAGATGGTGGACGCACGCCGATCGACGATTTGTGCCGCGTGGTCGAAGCCGCTATCAACGCAGGCGCCACCACCATCAACATTCCGGACACCGTTGGCTACACCTTGCCGCATGAATACGCCAACATCTTCAGCCAACTGCGCGAACGTGTACCAAATATCGATAAAGCGATTTTGTCGGTTCACACCCACGATGACTTAGGTATGGCCACCGGCAATGCGGTTGCCGCAGTATTGGCCGGTGCTCGCCAGGTTGAAGGCACGATCAACGGTTTAGGTGAGCGCGCCGGCAACTGTGCGTTGGAAGAAGTGATCATGACGATTAAAACCCGCCAGCAGATCATGAACCTGCACACCAATATCCATCATCAGGAAATCTACCGCACCAGCCAGTTGATCAGCCAGATCTGCAACATGCCGATTCCGGCCAACAAAGCCATCGTCGGCACCGGTGCTTTCGCCCACTCTTCTGGCATCCACCAGGATGGCGTATTGAAGAACCGCGAGAACTACGAAATCCTGACGCCAGAATCTATTGGCCTGCACAAAATCCAGCTTAACCTGACCTCTCGTTCAGGCCGCGCGGCGGTAAAACATCGCATGGAAGAGATGGGCTACAAAGATTCCGACTACAACGTGGATGCTTTGTACGATGCCTTCCTGAAGCTGGCGGACAAAAAAGGTCAGGTATTCGATTACGACCTGGAAGCCTTGGCCTTCATTAATAAGCAGAACGAAGAGCCTGAATATTTCCAGTTGAAAGAGTTCAACGTGCAGACCGGTTCGAGCGTCACTGCTACCGCCTCTGTCCAGCTGGGCTGTGGTGAAGAGACCAAAGCGGATGCAGCGACCGGTAACGGTCCAGTTGATGCGGTTTATCAAGCCATCAACCGTATTACCGGTTTTGAAGCTGAACTGGTGAACTACAAATTAACAGCGAAAGGTCACGGCGAAAATGCCCTGGGCCAGGTCGATATCGTCGTTAATTACAACGGTCGTAAATTCCATGGCGTTGGTCTGGCGACCGATATCGTCGAATCTTCTGCTAAAGCGATGGTGAATGCCCTGAACAACATCTGGCGTGCCAAGCAGGTAGAAAAAGAATTGCAGCGTAAATTTAAAGATCAGAAGGAAACGGTGTAACTATGACTCAGTCTTACCATATTGCGGTAATGCCCGGCGACGGAATCGGCCCGGAAGTAATGGCGCAGGCCATGAAAGTGCTCGATGCGATTCGCGCGCGTTTCGACATGCGCATCACCACCAGCGAATATGACGTGGGCGGTATCGCCATCGATCGTCACGGTGAACCTCTGCCACCGGCCACCGTTGCGGGTGCTGAGCAGGCCGACGCGATTCTGTTCGGTTCAGTGGGTGGACCAAAATGGGAACACCTGCCACCAGCCGGTCAGCCTGAGCGCGGTGCACTGCTGCCGTTGCGTAAGCACTTCAAGCTGTTCAGCAACCTGCGCCCTGCTGCCCTGTACAAAGGTCTGGAAGCGTTCTGCCCACTGCGCAGCGATATCGCAGCACGCGGTTTCGACATTCTGTGCGTGCGTGAATTAACCGGCGGTATCTACTTCGGCCAGCCAAAAGGTCGTGAAGGCACCGGCCCACACGAGCGTGCTTTCGATACTGAGGTGTATCACCGCTTTGAGATTGAACGTATCGCCCGCAACGCCTTTGAAGCTGCACGTAAGCGCCGTAACAAAGTGACTTCCGTTGATAAAGCCAACGTGTTGCAGACCTCCGTGATGTGGCGTGAAATCGTCAACGAAGTGGCAAAAGATTACCCGGATGTGCAGTTGAGCCATATGTACATCGACAACGCCACCATGCAGCTGATTAAAGATCCATCACAGTTTGACGTGCTGCTGTGTTCTAACCTGTTCGGTGACATTCTGTCAGATGAGTGCGCAATGATTACCGGCTCGATGGGCATGCTGCCTTCTGCCAGCATGAACGAAGAGAGTTTTGGTTTGTACGAGCCAGCAGGCGGCTCTGCGCCAGATATCGCCGGTCAGAATATCGCTAACCCGATTGCCCAGATTCTCTCACTCTCTATGCTGTTGCGTTACAGCCTGAACGCGGATGACGCAGCAAACAGCATTGAGCGTGCGGTGAGCCGTGCGCTGGAAGCGGGCCACCGCACCCGCGATTTGGCCGGCAACGGCCCAGCCGTGAGCACAGATGAGATGGGCAGCATCATTGCCGGTTTCATCGCTGAGGAAAAATAATAAAATGAAAAGCTTATACCAGAAGTTATTTGATGCACATGTCGTCCACGAAGCACCTAACGAAACCCCGTTACTGTATATCGATCGCCATCTGATCCATGAAGTGACGTCACCGCAGGCCTTTGATGGCCTGCGCGCACACGGCCGCAAAGTGCGCCAGCCGTCAAAGACGTTCGCCACCATGGATCACAACGTTTCAACTCAGACCAAAGACATTAATGCGTCGGGTGAGATGGCGCGTATTCAGATGCAAGAGCTGATCAAGAACTGTGCTGAGTTCGGTATTCAGCTGTATGACCTGAATCACCCGTTCCAGGGCATCGTGCACGTGATTGGGCCTGAACAAGGCATGACGTTGCCAGGCATGACCATTGTCTGCGGTGACTCTCATACCGCCACGCATGGCGCATTCGGTTCACTGGCCTTCGGCATCGGGACCTCTGAAGTGGAGCACGTCTTTGCCACTCAGACCCTGAAGCAGGGTCGTGCCAAAACCATGAAGATTGAAGTCCTGGGCGAAGCTGCCTCGGGCATCACCGCGAAAGACATTGTGTTGGCGATTATCGGTAAAACCGGCAGCGCCGGCGGTACCGGTCATGTGGTGGAGTTCTGTGGCCCGGCGATTGAAGCGCTGAGCATGGAAGGCCGTATGACGCTGTGTAATATGGCGATTGAAATGGGCGCGAAAGCCGGCCTGGTCGCGCCAGACGACACCACCTTCGCGTATCTGAAAGATAAGCAGTTCGCGCCGAAAGGCGAGCAGTGGGAAGAGGCTGTGGCTTACTGGCGCACTCTGAAGTCCGACAGCGATGCCAAATTCGATACCATTGTCACCCTGAACGCGGCTGATATCGCACCACAGGTGACCTGGGGCACCAACCCAGGCCAGGTGATGGCGGTGGATCAGGCTATCCCGAATCCACAGTCCTTCGCCGATCCGGTTGAGCGCGCCTCTGCCGAAAAAGCGCTGGCTTATATGGATTTGCAGCCAGGCATCAAACTGACCGACGTAGCCATCGATAAAGTGTTTATCGGTTCCTGCACCAACTCACGTATTGAAGATCTGCGTGCGGCTGCCGCTATCGCTAAAGGCCGCAAAGTGGCACCAGGCGTCGTCGCGATGGTGGTACCGGGTTCCGGTCCAGTGAAGGCGCAAGCCGAAGCGGAAGGTCTGGATAAAATATTCCTGGAGGCGGGTTTTGAATGGCGTCTGCCGGGTTGCTCCATGTGTCTGGCGATGAACAACGACCGTCTGAATCCAGGCGAGCGTTGCGCGTCCACCAGCAACCGTAATTTTGAAGGTCGTCAGGGCCGCGGTGGTCGTACTCACTTGGTGAGCCCGGCGATGGCTGCAGCTGCGGCGGTAACCGGTCGTTTTGCCGACATTCGTGAATTGACTCAGGGAGCTTAAGCCATGGCGAACAAATTTACTCAGCACACCGGGATTGTGGCCCCACTGGATGCCGCCAACGTCGACACCGATGCCATCATCCCTAAGCAGTTCTTGCAGAAAGTGACCCGCACCGGGTTCGGCGCGCATCTGTTCCACGACTGGCGCTTCGAAGATGACGCCGGCACCGTGCCCACCGCCAGCTTCGTGTTGAACAAACCGGAGTTTAAAGGCACCAGCATTCTGTTGGCGCGTGAAAACTTCGGCTGTGGCTCATCCCGTGAGCACGCTCCTTGGGCACTGACTGATTTCGGTTTCCATGTAGTGATTGCGCCAAGCTTCGCGGATATTTTCTACGGCAACAGCTTCAACAACCAGTTGCTGCCAGTGAAATTAAGCGATGAAGAAGTTGATGAGATGTTCAAACTGGTTGCCGCGCAGCCAGGTGTGACTTTCACGGTGGACCTGGAAGCGCAGACGGTGACGGCGGGTGATAAGACCTATAGCTTTGAAATCGACAGCTTCCGTCGCCACTGCATGATCAATGGCCTCGACAGCATTGGCCTGACGCTGCAACACGAAGCATCCATCGCCAACTACGAGACCAGCCAGCCCGCGTTTTTACGTTGATATAAACAGGTGCGCATCAATGCGCACCCTACGTAAAGCGTGCCCTGGGGTCGCCATTTATGGCGACCTTTATTTATTGCGCATCCCGCACGCGCGACGCCAGTCCCAACGCCACTACCGCCATTACCAACGCCAGCCAGTACACCGATTCATGTCCGAAGCGCTCACTGAGCGTGCCCTGAATCAATCCCGCAATGATCAGACCGGTCGAAATGGACGTGGTGAACATTGTGGTAGCCGCACCGGCGCGTCCCGGCATCAAATCCTGGAACCACAGCATGCCAATCCCCGCCACAATGCCGATAAACGCGGCATTAAACAGTTGCAGCACCATCAACGCCGTGCGCGAATGGAACAGCACCAAACCGAGATAAAACAGAATGGCCGCCACCAGCGCCAACAGCACCAGCTTGCGTTTGCCAAACCGTTTTGCGTAGTGACCGGCCAACAACATGATAGGGATCTCCAGCCCAGCCGCGGTTCCCATCAACAGACCCGCCAGCTTTTCCGGCAGGCCTAGCGTTGCGCTGATATACAGCGGCATATCGATGATATACATGGTGTTACACGCCCACATCACCACCGATGCGATGAATAGCATGCGCACCTGGCTGTCTTTCCATGGGCTGAGCTGGGTCAGCACTTGCTCGGGTGTGGCTGCAACACGCGGCACTGATGGCAGCGTGCGCCAGATCAGCAGCAAACTCAGCAGGAAAATCGCGGCCGCCACGCAAAACAGCGTCACGAAACCGTAGTTGAGCGCCAGTGCAAAAGAGAGCGGCGGGCCAATCACCCACGCCAGCGAGAGTTGCGCACGCATCACCGAACTGAACATCACCACTTCACGTGCCGACTGATCGGCATACTCACGTGCCAAGGCAAAGATCTGCGGAATCGCCACACTGGCCAGCCCTGACAGCAATACACCTACGCTGATCAACGTCAGATAGTGACGATTGAAAGCAAACAATAAAGAATTGAGCACCGCCATCAGACAGCAAAACAGGATCAGATTACGGCGGTCACCCCGGCTGTCCGAGCGCTTCGCCATCAACAGGCTAATCACAATCCCGGCTATGGCGTTAATGGTGAAAAACAATCCCACCCAAAACGGCCGCACCTGCACTTCACGCGTCAGGAACAGACTGAGCGTGGGTGCCTGTAAGGCCCCTGCCACACCCGTCATAAAGGACACAGCCATAAAAGAGAGATAAACCGGATTGAGACGGCGCTGGCGCGTTAACAGCGATTTCATGCAGAAATCCCTTTGAGGAGAATCGGACAACAGAAAAGAGGGTAGAAGATTCCACAGCAAAACGAAAAAAGCCAGCAGAGAAAACGCTGCTGGCGGTGAAAATGCACCCTACTCAGAAAGAGGTTCTACGTCGGCAGAACCGCTGGCAGAGCGCCATTCATTGCTGAATGCCTCCCGCTCTTCCATTGCTGGGCAGTATGCCTCTAATATGGGGCAGGAAAAACTGAGCGATTCTGAGAAGGAGTTCCCCTTTTATGTCCTCTGCGCGACTGCAACAGCAGTTCATCCGCCTGTGGCAAAGCTGCCAGGGCCAGGATCAGGAAACCACACTAAGCGAGCTGGCCGATCTTTTACACTGTTCACGACGCCATATGCGTAACCTGCTCAATGCCATGCAGGCCGCAGGTTGGCTGATCTGGCAGGCAGAGGCGGGGCGCGGTAAACGCTCCACTTTAAGTTTCAATTACACCGGTTTGGCACTCCAGCAGCAGCGTGCCGAGGATCTGCTGGAGCAGGATCGCATCGAGCAGTTGGTGCAACTGGTGGGTGACAAGGATCAGGTGCGCCAGATGATCGCCGCCCACCTTGGGCGCAGTTTCCGTCAGGGAAAACACATCCTGCGCGTGCTCTACTACCGCCCATTGCCTAATCTGCTGCCCGGCTCGCCGCTGCGTCGCTCTGAAACCCATCTGGCGCGACAAATTTTCAATGGCCTGACGCGAGTAAATGAGGAAAAGGGGGAAGTCGAACCGGATATCGCCCATCACTGGCAGCAAACCTCACCGCTGCACTGGCGATTCTTTTTGCGACCGGCGATTCGCTTTCATCATGGTCGTGAACTGGAGATGGAAGACATCATTGCCTCGCTGGACCGCGTGCGCACCCAGCCGCTGTTTTCCCATATCGAGAATTTGCATTCCCCGGCGCCCTGGACGCTGGATATCCACCTGAGCCAACCTGACGATTGGTTGCCCTGGCTGTTGGCTAGCGTCAGTGCCATGATCCTGCCGCGCGAATGGCCCACGCTGCGCCTTTTTTCACGCCAACCCATCGGCACCGGACCCTACAGCGTGGTGCGTAATCAGCAGACACAGCTAAAAATCGCCGCCTGGGATGACTATTTTGGCTATCGCGCCTTAATTGATGATGTGTCTATTTGGGTATTGCCTGAGATCAGTGATGAACTGGTGTACGCCGGGGTGAAACTGCAGGGTGAAACCGCGGATGAGAAGTCCGAAGAGAGCCGGCTTGAAGAAGGCTGCTATTTTCTGCTGTACGATCAGCGGTCCGAACGTGGACGCGATGCCCATTTTCGCCGCTGGGTCAGCTATCTGTTCAATCCCATCGCCCTGCTGAACCATGCAGGAGTAGGTTATCAGCGCTACTGGTTCCCGGCGTACGGTTTACTGCCGCGCTGGCACCATCGTCGCGACCTGACGCCTGCCACAAAACCTGAAGGGTTAACGCAACTGACACTGAGCTGGTACAGCCATCATGTCGAACATGAGGGCATCGCAAATGCGTTACGTCCGCTACTGGCGGAACAAGGTGTTGAGCTAATTACCCAAGAACTCAGCTATGAAGCGTGGTTCGAGGGCGCGGGTGAAAGCGATATCTGGCTCGGCAGCGTCAATTTTACGTTACCACTGGACTACGCACTGTTTGCCCAACTGTACGAGCTGCCGCTGATGCATCACTGTGTGCCCATTGACTGGCAAGCCGATGCTGAACAGTGGCGACAAAAAACCTGCCTCTGGCCGAATGGAGCAAACATCTGGTCAACAATGACTTCATCCATCCGCTGTTTCACCACTGGTTACTGCTTGAAGGTCAACGCAGTATGCGTGGGGTGCGCCTGAACACGCTCGGCTGGTTTGACTTTAAATCGGCCTGGTTTGCGCCGCCGGAGTTGTGAGGCTTTCACGCTGTCACAGAAGTGTCTAAACTAGGCCGTTCTCAACGGGGTGCCCTTTCCGGGCTGAGATAAACCCGTCGAACCTGATCCGGTTAATACCGGCGTAGGGATTTGAGATGTCCATTAACTCAGATCCTTTGCGACTCGAACTTATTATTCTCCTCAAGGAGCGCAAAGTGTTAAACAAAGTCCTGCCTCTGGTCCTGCTGGTTGCTGCCCCGGCTTTCGCCGCCAAACCGGTACTCACCGTGTATACCTATGATTCCTTCTCTGCGGACTGGGGTCCGGGCCCGGCAGTTAAAAAAGCCTTTGAAGCTGAATGTGGCTGCGAACTGAAATATGTCGCTCTGGAAGATGGTGTGTCACTGCTCAACCGCGTGCGCATGGAAGGCAAAAACAGTAAAGCCGATGTAGTGCTGGGTCTCGACAATAATCTGGTGCAGGCCGCCGAGAAAACCGGCTTGTTCGCCAAGAGCGCCGTGGACACCAGCAAACTCCAGTTGCCAGATGCCTGGCACAACGACACTTTCATTCCGTTTGACTACGGCTACTTCGCGTTCGTTTACGATAAAAACAAGCTGAAAAACCCGCCGAAAAGCCTGAAAGAGTTGGTGGAAAGCTCTGAGAAGTGGCGCGTAATTTATGAAGATCCGCGCACCAGTACGCCTGGCCTCGGTTTACTGCTGTGGATGCAGAAAGTGTACGGCGATCAAGCACCTGACGCCTGGCAGAAGCTGGCGAAAAAGACCGTTACCGTCACCAAAGGCTGGAGTGAAGCCTACGGCTTGTTCCTGAAAGGGGAAAGCGATCTGGTGCTGAGTTACACCACTTCTCCGGCTTACCACATCATTGAAGAGAAAAAAGAGAACTACGCGGCCGCCTCCTTCAGCGAAGGGCACTATTTGCAGGTGGAAGTTGCAGCCCAACTCGCCAGCAGCAAGCAACCGAAACTGGCACAGCAATTTATGCAGTTTATGGTGTCACCAGCCTTCCAGCAGACCATCCCCACAGGCAACTGGATGTATCCGGTGATCAAAAGCGATCTGCCCGCCGGATATCAATCGCTGACTGTCCCGGCAAACGCCCTGCAATTTACACCTGCGCAAGTTGCCGATCATCGTGCCGATTGGATTAGCGCATGGCAACGCGCCGTTAGCCAATAATGCCCGGTTGGTTGATCCCTGGCACGGCCATCGCACTCCTACTCTGTGCGGTGGCGCTGCTGGCCTTTGGCGCGCTGGTCGTGGCCGCGCCAGTGACAGACTGGCGCGCCCTGCTCACAGACAGTTATCTGCATCATGTGCTGGCGTTCTCCTTTGAGCAGGCGCTGCTGTCGGCCCTGATGTCCGTGCTGCCCGCCATTTTGCTCGCGCGGGCGCTCTATCGCCGTCGCTTCCCCGGACGAACGCTGTTGCTACGCCTGTGCGCCATGACGCTGGTGCTGCCGGTGCTGGTCGCGGTGTTCGGGCTGCTCAGCGTCTACGGTCGCAGCGGCTGGCTGGCCCAACTCTGTGCTCTGTTGGGCCTTGATTACCGCTTCTCACCTTATGGTTTGCAGGGCATTCTGCTAGCGCACGTGTTCTTCAATCTGCCTTTGGCCACGCGCATGCTACTGCAGGCGTTGGAGAATATTCCCGGTGAACAGCGCCAACTCGCCGCACAGCTTGGCCTGCGAGGCTGGAACCAGTTTCGTCTGCTGGAGTGGCCGTGGTTGCGCCGCCAAATCCTGCCCACCGCCGCGCTGATCTTTATGCTGTGCTTTGCCAGTTTCGCCACGGTGCTGGCGTTGGGTGGCGGCCCACAAGCCACCACGCTGGAGTTGGCGATCTATCAGGCGTTGAGTTTCGATTACGATCCCAGCCGGGCGGCGCTGCTGGCACTGCTCCAGCTCGGTTGCTGCTTAATGCTGGTGCTGTTAAGCCAACGCTTTAGCAAAGCCATTCCCACGGGCAGCCAGAACATTCGCGGTTGGCGCGACCCGCAGGATTCCTGGCAGGCACGCATCAGCGATACCCTACTGATTGGCCTTGCGCTCTTGCTGCTCCTGCCGCCCTTAGCCGCAGTGGTTGTTGATGGCTTACGCGGCGGCGTGGCGGGCGCGCTGCAACAACCTGCGCTGTGGCAGGCGACCTTGACGTCACTGCGCATCGCGCTCGGTGCCGGGCTGCTGTGCGTGATACTGACCATAATGCTGCTGTGGAGCAGCCGAGAATTACGCCAGCGCCAACGTAAGGTGGCGGCTCAGGCGATGGAACTGAGCGGTATGCTGATTCTGGCGATGCCAGGCATCGTGCTGGCCAGTGGATTCTTCCTGCTGTTCAACGCCACGATCGGTTTGCCACAGCGGGCCGACGGGCTGGTGATTTTCACCAATGCGTTGATCGCCATCCCTTATGCCATGAAAGTGCTGGAAAACCCGATGCGCGATATCAATACGCGTTACAGCCAGCTCTGTGCTTCGCTCGGCATTGCCGGGTTTAATCGCCTGAAAATGATTGAACTGCGCGCGCTGAAGCGCCCATTGGCCCAGGCGCTGGCATTTGCCTGCGTGCTCTCCATCGGCGATTTCGGTGTGGTCGCGCTGTTTGGCAGCGCCGATTTCCGCACCCTGCCGTTCTATCTGTTCCAGCAAATTGGGGCCTATCGCGGTGAGGATGGTGCCGTCACGGCACTGCTGCTGTTATTGCTGTGCCTGTTACTCTTTACTCTGATGGAAAAATTGCCGGGTCGCCATGCTGACACTGAATAACCTCACCTACCTGTACCAAAACTTGCCGATGCGCTTCCGTTTCGAGGCGCAGGCGGGTGAGCGCCTGGCGATCCTTGGCCCAAGCGGTGCGGGTAAAAGCACCTTACTGAGTCTGCTGGGCGGCTTCCTGCCCGTCAGCCAGGGAACCTTGATCATGAATGGCGTCGATCACACGCGCAGCGTCCCCTCGGCGCGACCGGTATCGATGCTGTTTCAGGAGAACAATCTGTTCCCGCACCTCACGGTGCAGCAGAATCTGGGATTGGGTTTACACCCCGGCCTGAAACTCACGCCGCAACAGCAGCAACAGATCGCCGCCATCGCCGAACAAACCGGTTTGCAAAGCCTGCTGACGCGCTTACCCGGTCAGCTGTCAGGCGGTCAGCGTCAACGCGTCGCGCTGGCGCGCTGCCTGCTGCGCAATCAGCCAATCTTACTGCTGGATGAGCCTTTTTCCGCGCTCGATCCGGCACTGCGCGGTGAGATGCTGCAACTGGTGCGCTCGGTGTGCGAAAGTCGCAACATTACCTTGCTGATGGTGTCGCACAGTTTGGAAGATGCGCAACAGATTGCCCCACGCAGCCTGGTGGTGGTGGATGGCCAGATTTACTGGGATGGCAGCACAGAAAGTTTGATCAACGGTGAGAGTGAAGCGGCCGCCATCCTTGGCGTGAGAAAGTCTTAAGCGAAGAACACCTTCCACAGCAACTGACGGAAGATCGGCATCATCGGGTGGTATTGAATGGCAATAAATGCCGCCACGCCGATGGCTGCCGACAGCGGTGCCAGCCAACGCAGACGGGCGAGCGGCAGATATTTGGTCGCCCAATCGATCGTTTTGCCACTGCGATACCAACGCCACAGCAGCCAGCAACCCAGCCACACCAGCACCGCAACCAGCAACAGCAGCCATTTGAAGTTGCCTCCTTGCGCCGCCTGCGGCACATCAATCGCCACACCCGCCAAAATACCCGGCATCAGATAGGCGGGCGGCCAGAGAATACAGCCGATCAGGTTAGGCGGCAGGAACTTGCGTACCGGCAGCTCCAGCATGCCCGCCGCCAGTGGAATCAGTGGTCGGGTCGGACCGACAAAGCGCCCCACCAGGATGGTGAACATGCTGTGTTCGTGCAGAGCATGCTCGGTTTTATCCAGCAAGCCTTTATACTTTTTCAGATATTTCCAACGATGCAGCGGCCCCTGAAACTTCCAGCCGATACCGTATGACACCCAATCGCCGATTAGACAACCGGCAAAACCAGCCGCCCAGGCGGGATAAAGGCCAATCTGTCCGCTACCGACCAGCGCCCCAAGGCTGGCCATCAATACGGTGCCTGGTAACAGCAATCCCACGAACGCCAGCGACTCCAGAAAGGTGACCAGCGCCACGGCAAAGAGGGCGAACTCCAGCGATTGCGTAAACAGGTGTTGAATCCAGGCTTCCATAACTATCCTCTGCGGAATATAGAGGCTGGATTGTCCGGAGCCAGCGCCACAGCGTCAAGCCAAGATTTGTACGTCAATATTGACAATTCAGCCAACAGCACACTGTATAAACATCCATGATATACTCAATGTAATTCAATCTCTGGAGTTCACGTGACCGATCCGCGCGCAGGTTTTCTACTCACCCGACACTGGCGAGACACGCCAACGGGCAGCGAAGTGGTGCTGTGGCTGGCCACCGACCAAGGGCCGCAACGCCTGGTGCTGCCCGCGCAGGAGTCGGTGGCGTTTATTCCGGAAGAATTTCGCAGCCAAACCGAAGCGCTGATCGCTGATGAGCGTCACACGCGTCTGCAAGCACTGACCCTGAAAGATTTTCGTCGCCGTCCGGTATTTGGTCTCTATTGCCGCAGCAACCGCCAGTTGCAAAATCTGGAAAAGCGCCTGCGCGAAAATGGCATCGCCGTATATGAAGCCGATATTCGGCCGCCTGAACGCTATTTAATGGAGCGATTCATTACCGCCCCCGTGTGGTTCAGCGGTGACGTTCGTGGCGACAGCGTGGTCAATGCGCGCCTGAAACCGCATCCTGATTATCGTCCACAGCTGAAATGGGTGTCGCTGGACATTGAAACCACCGAGCACGGCGAACTCTACTGTATCGGACTTGAAGGCTGCGGTCAGCGCCAGGTTTACATGCTCGGTCCGCCAAACGGCGATGCCAGCGCGCTGGATTTCGACCTGATCTATGTGGACAGTCGCCCCCAGTTGCTGGAGCAGCTCAATGCCTGGTTTGCGCGTCACGACCCGGACGTGATTATTGGCTGGAGTGTGGTGCAGTTTGACCTGCGCGTGCTGCAAAAACACGCCGACCGTTATGGCATTCCGCTGCGTTTAGGCCGGCAAAATCAAGCGCTGGAGTGGCGCGAGCACGGTTTCAAACCGGGTGTGTTTTTCGCCCAGGCCCAAGGGCGGCTGGTGATCGATGGCATTGAAGCGCTTAAATCAGCGTTTTGGGATTTCCCCTCATTCAGCCTCGAAGCGGTGTCACGACAGTTGCTCGGTGAAGGCAAAGCCATTGATAACCCCTGGCAGCGCATGGAAGAGATCAACTGGCGTTTTGCCCATGACAAACCGGCGTTGGCGAAGTACAACCTGAAAGACTGCGAGCTGGTGACGCGTATCTTTCAGCACACTGCCATCATGCCGTTCCTGTTGGAACGCGCCACCGTCAATGGCCTGGCCGTGGATCGCCACGGGGGCTCGGTGGCCGCGTTCGGTCACCTCTATATTCCGCGCATGCATCGCGCCGGGTTTGTCGCACCTAATCTCGGTGAAGTGGCCCCCGAAGCCAGCCCTGGCGGCTACGTGATGGATTCTCGTCCCGGTCTTTATGATTCGGTACTGGTGCTGGACTACAAAAGCCTCTACCCCTCGATTATCCGCACGTTCCTGATCGATCCTGTGGGTCTGGTTGAAGGGCTGGCACATCCGGATGATAAAGATTCGGTGCCCGGCTTCCGCCATGCGCGCTTCTCGCGCCATACACATTGCTTACCGGCGATTGTGCAGCAGATTTGGCAAGGGCGTGAAGCCGCAAAGCGCGAGGGCAATCAACCCTTGTCGCAGGCATTAAAGATCATCATGAACGCCTTTTATGGCGTGCTCGGCACCAGCGCCTGCCGCTTCTTTGATCCTCGCCTGGCGTCATCGATCACCCTGCGCGGGCACGCCATCATGCAGCAAACGCGTCAACTGATCGAAGCCGAGGGTTTTGATGTCATTTACGGCGATACCGATTCAACCTTTGTCTGGCTGAAAAGCGCACACAGCGAAGCGGATGCCACAGCAATTGGCCGTCGCCTGGCAGAACAGGTCAACAGCTGGTGGCAGCAGCATCTGCAGCAAACTTACGGGCTGGAGAGTGCACTGGAGCTGGAATACGAAACCCATTTCAGCCGCTTCCTGATGCCGACCATTCGCGGGGCCGAGCAAGGTAGCAAAAAGCGTTACGCCGGGATGATTCGTACCGACGGCACGGAACGATTAGTGTTCAAAGGGCTGGAATCGGTGCGCACCGACTGGACGCCGCTCGCACAGCAGTTCCAGCAAAATTTGTATGGTCGCATTTTCCGTGGCGAGCCCTGGCAAGACTATATCCGTGAAACAGTAGCCCAGTTGCTGGCGGGCGAACTGGATGATCAGTTGATCTACAAAAAGCGGCTGCGCCGGGCGTTAAAAGATTATGAAAAAAATGTGCCACCCCATGTGCGCGCAGCGCGTATTGCCGATGAGCAAAATCGGAAACTACAGCGCCCGCTGCAGTATCAAAATGGCGGCTCCATTCGCTATGTGATGGCGACCGCTGGCCCGGAACCGCTGGAAGCACGCAGCACGCCCTTAGACTACGATCACTACGTCACCAAGCAGTTACAGCCGGTGGCGGAAGGCATTTTACCCTTCGTTGGCGATGACTTTGCTACACTCATTACTGGGCAGTTGGGGCTTTTTTGACAGGTGACGAATGCCTTGCCATCCAGTACCATAGCGCCCTTCCTGATTCTCACCGCAGATACAATCTGACCAAACTCTCGTTTGGCGGCGATGTATTGCCTGAGTACAGGTGAACTTCTTTATGGCATGTCAGAGAGTCGAGCTAAAAATATATGGTTTTTACACTGGGTCAACGCTGGATTAGTGATACAGAAAGTGAACTGGGACTGGGAACGGTTGTGGCGATTGATACGCGCATGATCACCATGATGTTTCCGGCAACCGGCGAAAACCGCCTGTATGCCCGCAATGATGCGCCCGTCACGCGTGTGATTTTTAATCCGGGTGACACCATCACCAACCACGAAGGTTGGCAGATGAGCGTCGATGAAGTCCGTAACGATAACGAATTAATGACTTACATCGGCACACGTCTCGACACCGCAGAAAGCGGCGTGGTGATGCGTGAAGTGATGCTGGATAGCAAACTGGTATTCAGCAAACCTCAGGACCGTCTGTTTGCCGGTCAGCTCGACCGCATGGATCGTTTTGCACTGCGTTTCCGCGCGCGTAAATATCAGAGTGAGCAGTATCGCTTGCCGATCAGCGGCTTACGCGGAATGCGCACCAATCTAATCCCCCATCAGCTGCACATCGCCCATGATGTGGGTCGCCGTCATGCCCCTCGCGTTTTGCTGGCCGATGAAGTGGGCTTGGGTAAAACCATCGAAGCCGGGATGATTATCCAGCAGCAGTTGCTGGCTGGCCGCGCCGAACGTGTGCTGATCGTGGTACCGGAAACCTTGCAGCATCAGTGGCTGGTTGAGATGTTACGTCGCTTCAACCTGCGCTTTGCGCTGTTTGATGATGACCGTTACACCGAAGCGCAACACGACAGTGACAACGCCTTTGAAACCGAGCAGCTGATTATCTGCTCACTGGACTTCGTGCGTCGTAATAAACAGCGTCTCGAATTACTGGCCGATGCCGAATGGGATCTGTTGGTGGTCGATGAAGCTCACCACCTGGCCTGGAGCGAAGAAGCACCTAGCCGCGAATACCAGGTGATTGAGCAGTTAGCGGAGAAAACCCCTGGCGTACTGTTGCTGACCGCCACACCTGAACAGCTGGGCCTGGAGAGCCACTTCGCACGTTTGCGCCTGCTGGATCCCAATCGCTTCCACGACTTCAGCCAGTTTGTGGCTGAGCAGCAGAACTATCGTCCGGTGGCCGATGCCGTCAGCTCGCTGCTGGCCGACCATGCGATCAGCAAA
Organism: Type-D symbiont of Plautia stali; assembly: GCF_001485335.1. Classification (NCBI taxonomy): domain Bacteria; kingdom Pseudomonadati; phylum Pseudomonadota; class Gammaproteobacteria; order Enterobacterales; family Enterobacteriaceae; species Type-D symbiont of Plautia stali. Next base: position 48,502 of record NZ_BBOC01000025.1, read on the forward strand.
GAAGAGATGAACCTGATCAACGACCTGATCGGCGAGCAAGATATTGAGCCGCTGCTGCAGGTCGCCAATAGCGATCGCGACGGCAAAGAGGACGCGCGCAAAGAGCTGGTTTCCATGCTGATGGATCGCCACGGCACCAGCCGCGTCCTGTTCCGTAACACCCGTAATGGCGTGAAGGGCTTCCCAAAACGCGAACTGCATCAGATCCGTTTGCCGCTGCCCGCGCAGTATCAAACCGCGATCAAAGTCTCTGGCATCATGGGAACGCGTAAAAGTGCTGAAGAGCGTGCGCGCGACATGCTGTATCCAGAGAAGATTTACCAGGAGTTTGAAGGTGATAGTGGCACCTGGTGGAACTTCGATCCTCGCGTTGAATGGTTGATGGGCTATCTGACCAGTAACCGTAAAGAGAAGGTGTTGGTGATCTGTGCCCAAGCCGCCACTGCACTGCAGCTTGAGCAAGTGCTGCGTGAGCGCGAAGGCATTCGTGCCGCGGTGTTCCATGAAGGGTTATCGATTCTGGAACGCGACCGCGCAGCGGCTTTCTTCGCCTCTGAAGAAGAAGGTGCGCAGGTGCTGCTGTGCTCTGAAATCGGATCGGAAGGCCGTAACTTCCAGTTCGCCAGCCGCCTGGTGATGTTTGACCTGCCATTCAACCCGGATTTGCTGGAACAGCGTATTGGTCGTCTCGATCGTATCGGTCAGATGCACGATATCCAGATTCTGGTGCCGTGGCTGGAAAAAACCGCACAGGCGGTGCTGCTGCGTTGGTACAACGAAGGGCTGGATGCGTTTGAGCATACCTGCCCAACCGGTCGCACCATTTACGACAGCGAATATAGCAAACTGATTGAATTCCTCGCGGCACCAGAGAACCCGCAAGGTCTGGATGAGTTCATCACAGAAAGCCGGAAACAGCACGACGCGCTGAAAGCCCAGCTGGAACAAGGCCGTGACCGCTTGCTGGAGTTGAACTCAAACGGTGGTGAAGCGGCGCAAGTGCTGGCGAATGCGATTGGCGAGCAGGATAACGACACCGATTTGGTCAACTTCGCGCTGAATCTGTTTGATATCGTCGGTATCAATCAGGAAGACCGCAGCGACAGCTTAATCGTGCTGACCCCCTCCGATCACATGCTGGTGCCGGATTTCCCAGGCTTACCAGAAGACGGCTGCACGGTCACGTTCAACCGTAACCAGGCGTTGTCACGTGAAGATACCCAGTTTATCACTTGGGAACATCCGCTGATCCGCAACGGTCTCGACCTGATTCTGTCGGGCGATACCGGCAGCTGCGCGCTGTCGCTGTTGAAAAACAAGGCGCTGCCAGTGGGCACGCTGCTGGTTGAGATGATTTACGTCGTGGAAGCCCAGGCGCCGAAGAGCCTGCAGCTCACCCGCTTCCTGCCGCCGACACCGGTACGTTTGCTGATGGACCGTGCCGGTAACAACCTGGCAGGCAAAGTGGAGTTTGAAAGCTTCAACCGTCAGCTGAATGCCGTTAATCGCCACACCGGCAGCAAGCTGGTTAATGCGGTTCAGCAGGAAGTGCACGAGATTCTGACGCAGGCCGAGAAGATGATTGTGCCGGAAGCACAGGCATTGATCGCTGCCGCGAAAGTGGAAGCGGATGAGAAGCTGAGCGCCGAGTTGTCACGCCTGGAAGCGTTGAAAGCGGTCAACCCTAACATCCGTGATGATGAGGTTGAAGCGCTGGAAAGCAATCGCGAGCAGGTGCTGGAAAGCCTGGGCGATGCGGGCTGGCGTCTGGATGCGCTGCGTCTGATCGTCGTGACGCACCAATAATCGCTTAAGGTCACTACGACATGTTGATGGAAGCCTACAATCCGCCGCTGGAACCCTGGTTACATATTCTGTATCAGGACGAGCATATTATGGTGGTGAACAAGCCAAGTGGCTTGTTGTCCGTGCCGGGCCGGCTTGAGGAGCATAAGGACAGCGTGATGACGCGCATCCAGCGTGATTTTCCTCAGGCGGAATCGGTACATCGACTGGATATGGCGACCAGCGGTGTGATCGTAGTGGCGCTGAATAAAGCGGCGGAGCGAGAGCTAAAGCGTCAGTTCCGTGAGCGGGAGCCTTCTAAGTACTATGTCGCACGCATCTGGGGCCATCCTGTTGCTGAAGAGGGCTTGATCGATCTGCCCTTAATTTGTGACTGGCCAAATCGGCCAAAGCAAATGGTGTGCTTCGAGAACGGTAAAGCCGCGCAGACCGAGTATCAGGTGCTGGAGTATGAGGCAGGAAACAGTGCTCGCGTGCGGCTTAAGCCGATTACCGGACGCTCGCATCAACTGCGCGTGCATTTGCTGGCACTGGGTCATCCGATTCTGGGCGATCGTTTTTATGCCCACGAAGAGGCATTAGCCATGGGCGAGCGTTTGCAGTTACATGCGGAGTCCCTGACGATCACCCATCCGGCCTTCGGCAATAGCATGACGTTTAAGCAGCCGGCGGATTTTTAACGGCTTCCCTGATCCCAGCCTTCTCCCGCAAGCGGGAGAAGGTGACGTACAGTGTGATGTGTCAGTCTGAAGCTTTAATAGAAATTCGCTCAATCAGTCCCCTCGCCCGCTTGCGGGAGAGGGCCAGGGGGAGGGGAAAAAAGCCCTACTTAAACCCCTTTTCCTTACGAATCAGATCATAAGCCGCCTGAATCTCCTGCGCTTTCTGCTTCGCCATCTCCATCATTTCCGGAGGCAATCCTTTCGCCACCAGTTTATCCGGATGGTGCTCGCTCATCAGTTTGCGGTAAGCCCGTTTGATGGTGGTGCTGTCGTCACTGCTTTTCACGCCGAGCACGCTACACGCATCCTCTAACGTTGGCCCACGTTTCGCCTGCTGATAGGCACCACCGTAGGACGAACCACCGCCGCCGAACTGTTGCCCGCCTTCCATCATGCGCAGGAACTGATCGAACTGAGTGCGCGAAATACCCAGCTCTTCAGCGATCACATACAGCACCTGACGCTCATTGGGATGCAGCGACCCATCGGCGAACGCTGACTGGATCTGAATTTCCAGAAACATCCTAATCAGGTCGAAGCGGCCAAAACAGGCGCTACGCAGCTCACGCAGTTTATTCCGCAGTGGATAGTCGCTCTGCTTGCCTTCGCGGAAAGCCCTTTGGGCAGCCACGCGCGCATCGCCATGCAGTTGCATACGATCCATGAATAAAGAAGCAATCTGAATATCGGCTTCGGTGACGCGCCCTTTTGACTTGGTCAAATGGCCCATCACTTGAAAAGTGGTACTGAAAAACAGGGTTTGTCGCGCCTGATTGTTGGCGAAATAACCCTGTCCTTTCACACTGCGCACTTTGTCAAACATATGGCCAATGAGCAGACCCAGTACAATGCCCCAAAAGCCTGCCCCGGAAAGTAAGCCGAGAGCCAGACCAATAACTTTTCCCCAGTAGCGCATAAACTCCTCAATTCGCCATGCTTGCGGCTGAAAATTGCATTATCATACCTTTCATTTACTTCAGTGCCTAACAGCAACGCGATCAGACAAGGATTAACACTGGCACAACGCCGGGCAGTAAGTTAGTCTCTGAGCCGATTGTCGGCATGATGCCCGTTCTCATGGAAATCCCGAACCGCGTATGAAAAAACAGATACCTACCCTGCTGGCAACCATGATTGGTGCAGCGCTCTACAGTCAGCAGACGTTCGCCGACGACCTTATGTCGCAGTGTATGCTGGGCGTGCCGAGCTACAACCGTCCACTGGTCAGTGGCGATACCAATTCGTTGCCTGTCACCATTCACTCTGACTCGGCCAAGGGTAACTACCCGAATGACGCGGTTTTTACTGGCAATGTTGACGTGCAGCAGGGCAATAGCCGCTTACGCGCCGATGAGATGCAACTGCATCAGCGCCAGCAGGATGGGCAAACCACGCCAGTACGTACAGTCGATGCGCTGGGTAATGTGCACTATGACGACAATCAGGTCATCCTGAAAGGTCCGAAAGCATGGTCCAATCTTAATACTAAAGACACCAACGTCTGGAACGGTGACTATCAAATGGTCGGCCGTCAGGGGCGTGGCGTCGCCGATCAGATGAAACTGCGCGGTGATAACCGCTATACCATTCTGGAAAACGGCAGCTTTACATCGTGCTTGCCGGGTTCCAACAGCTGGAGTGTGGTTGGCTCCGAAGTGATTCAGGATCGCCAGGAAGAAGTGGCCGAAATCTGGAATGCGCGCTTCAAACTCGGCAATGTCCCGGTATTCTACAGCCCGTATCTGCAGTTACCGATTGGCGATCGCCGTCGTTCTGGTTTCCTGATCCCCAACGCGAAGTACGGCAGTAACAATGGCTTCGAGTTCATGTTGCCGTATTACTGGAACATCGCGCCACAGGCAGATGCCACTATTACGCCGCATTACATGAGTAAACGTGGTCTGCAATTGCAGAATGAATTCCGCTATCTGACCGTGTTTGGTGCCGGTTTGATGGAACTGGATTATCTGCCTTCAGATAAGCAGTACGACAACGACAAAGCGGTGCGTGGAATCGCCGAGAATGACAGCTCCGATCGCTGGCTGTTCTACTGGCAGCATGCGGGCGTCTATGAACAGCACTGGCGTTTCAATGCCAACTACACCAAGGTGAGCGATCCTTACTACTTCAACGATCTCGACTCGAAGTATTACAGCTCTACCGACGGTTACGCGACGCAGAAATTTAGCTTCGGTTACGCCGACACAAACTGGGATGCGACCCTGTCGACCAAAGACTTCCAGGTCTTCGGCACCACAGACTCCACCAACGTGTATCGCGCGATGCCGCAGCTCGATCTGAATCTTTATCAGAACGATATTGGACCCTTTGATGGCCGCATCTATGCACAGGCGGTGAAATTCACTAACGTGAACAGCAAAATGCCGGAGGCCACCCGTCTCCACATTGAGCCAACGCTGAATCTGCCGCTGTCTAATGGCTGGGCAAGTCTGGATACTGAAGCCAAATTCCTGGCCACTCATTACCAGCAAGACAATATTGATCGATACAACAATAACCAAATCTCAGGTATCGACAGTACAGGGAATCACTTAGATGATTCGGTCAACCGTACTCTGCCACAATTCAAAGTGGATGGACGTCTGGTATTTGACCGTAATATGGATTGGGAGCCGGGCTACACGCAAACGCTGGAGCCGCGTGTTCAGTACCTCTACATTCCGTATCGTAACCAGAGCAACATCTATCCGTACGACTCCACACTGTTGCAAACAGACTACACCGGCCTGTTCCGCGATCGTACTTACAGTGGTCTGGACCGCATCGCTTCAGCGAACGAAGTCGCAACCGGTTTGACCACACGAATTTATGATAACGATCTGGTTGAACGTTTTAACGTTTCTGTAGGTCAAATCTACTCGTTTACCCCGTCTCGTACCGGCGTAAACCAGACAAGTGACGAAGATGATACCGGCAGCCTGGTGTGGGCTGGCGATACGTACTGGAAAATCAGCGATCGCTGGGGCGCGCGCGGCGGACTGCAATATGACACCCGCCTCGATAACGTCGCTCAAGGCAACGCCATCCTGGAATACCGCCAGGATGCCGATCGTATGGTGCAGTTAAGCTACCGTTACAGCAGCCCGGAGTATGTTGCTCAGGCACTGAATAACGCCAGCTTGCTGACTAACCCGATTTATAAGAACGGGATTTCACAAGTGGGTGCGACCGGGAGCTGGCCGATTGCCGATGCCTGGTCACTGGTGGGAGGTTATTACTACGATACCCGCAACAGTCGTCCGGCTGAGCAGCTTATCGGCTTGCAGTACAGCTCGTGCTGCTATGCCATTCGTCTGGGTTACGAGCGCAAGATCAACGGTTGGGAAAACAACGACAGTAAGTACGACAACCAAATCTCATTCAACATTGAGCTACGTGGTCTGAGTTCTAACTATGGCTTAGGCACCAATGAAATGCTGCGTCAGGGCATCATCCCTTACCAGCGCGCTTTCTGATGTTGTGATGTTTGACAGGCTATCCCGCAGTGCGGAAACAACAATGGATAAAGTATGAAGAACTGGAGAATGCTGATTCTTGGTGTAGCGATTACCGCTAACACTGCGTTCGCAGCCCCACAAGAGGTTGATAAAGTTGCCGCAGTCGTGAACAACGGTGTGGTGCTGGAAAGTGACGTTGATAACATGATGCGCACCGTGAAATCACAGGCGCAGCAGGCACATCAGCAGTTACCTGATGACAAAACCTTGCGTCATCAGATCCTTGAGCGTCAGGTCATGGATGCCATCATTCTTCAGATGGGTGAAAAAGCCGGCCTGCAGGTCAGCGATCAGCAGCTGGATCAGGCGATCCAGAACATTGCCGCACAGAATAAGATGACCATGGATCAGCTGCGCAGCCGCCTCGCCTATGACGGTATGAATTACAATGCTTACCGTGCGCAGATTCGCCAGGAGATGCTGATTTCTGAAGTGCGTAACAACGAAGTGCGCCGTCGTGTGACCATCCTGCCACAGGAAGTTGATGCGCTCGCCGCTCAGGTTGGTTCACAAAACGCCCAGGGTACGGAGCTGAATGTCAGCCAGATCCTGCTGCCGCTGCCCGAAAATCCAACCCAGCAACAGGTGGACGATCAGGAAGCGCTGGCGCGTCAGCTGGTGGGACAACTGAAAGGCGGTGCCGACTTCGGTAAACTGGCGGTCACCTACTCTGCCGATCCACAAGCGCTGAAAGGCGGCAACATGGGCTGGGCAAAAATTGAAGAACTGCCAACCCTGTTCTCTCAGGCACTGAGCACCGCGAAGAAAGGAGACATCGTTGGCCCAATCCGTTCCGGCGTGGGCTTCCACATCCTGAAAGTGAACGATCTGCGCGGTGAGAGTAAAAATATCTCGGTAACCGAAGTACATGCGCGTCACATTCTGCTGAAGCCGTCACCGATTCTCACTGACGCGCAGGCGCAGGCGAAGATCGAGCAGATCGCTGCTGATATCAAAAGTGGTAAAACCACCTTTGCCGCCGCAGCAAAACAGTTCTCTGACGATCCCGGTTCGGCTAACCAGGGTGGCGATCTCGGCTGGGCAACCCCAGAAATCTACGATCCGGCATTCCGTGATGCACTGCTGAAGTTGCAGAAAGGCCAGATCAGCGAGCCAGTACACTCATCCTTCGGCTGGCACTTGATTCAGCTGCTGGATACCCGCCAGGTGGACAAAACCGATGCAGCGCAGAAAGAGCGTGCTTATCGCCTGTTGTTCAACCGTAAATTTGCTGAAGAAGCACAGACCTGGATGCAGGAACAGCGCGCCAGTGCTTACGTGAAAATTCTGGATGGCAATGGCCAGTAACTATCGTGTGGTGATCACGCCCGGCGAACCCGCCGGGATTGGTCCTGATCTCACCGTTCAACTGGCCCAGCTTGACTGGCCAGTTGAGCTGGTGGTGTGTGCCGACGGTAATCTGCTCCGCCAACGCGCCAGCCAACTCGGCTTGCCGTTAACGCTGCGTGATTACCAAGCTGGTGTAGCCGCGCAACCGCAGCAGGCGGGTACGTTAACGCTGTTGCAGGTCGATACCGCTCAACCCGTGACGCCCGGTGAGCTCACCGTCGCAAACGGTCACTATGTGCTGGAGACGCTGGCACGTGCCTGTGATGCCTGCCTGAATGGCGAGTTCGCTGCGCTGATCACCGGTCCGGTCCATAAAGGTGTGATCAATGATGCCGGCATTCCGTTTACCGGCCATACCGAATTCTTTGCCGATCGCGCAGGCGGAGACCGCGTGGTGATGATGCTGGCAACGGAAGAGTTACGCGTTGCTTTGGCGACCACCCATCTGCCATTAAAAGATGTCTCCGATGCCATCACCCGCGACAGCCTGCATGAAGTGATCACCATTCTGCATCAGGATTTGCAGCAGAAATTTGGCTTAGCGCAGCCACACATCTTCGTTTGCGGCTTAAACCCTCATGCTGGCGAAAGTGGTCACATGGGTCGCGAAGAAATTGATACCATTATTCCGGCGCTCGACGAACTGCGTCAGCAAGGCATTCAGCTCACTGGCCCTTTGCCAGCGGATACCTTGTTCCAGCCGAAATATTTGCAACATGCCGATGCCGTCCTGGCGATGTATCACGATCAGGGCTTACCGGTGCTAAAATTTCAGGGGTTTGGTCGTGCGGTGAATATCACCCTTGGCCTGCCCTTTATCCGGACCTCTGTCGACCACGGCACCGCGCTTGAATTAGCCGGCCAGGGCAAGGCAGAACCGGGCAGCTTTATCACGGCGCTTAATCTCGCCATCACTATGATCAAGAGCAGTAATGAATAATCGCGTCCACCAGGGGCACTACGCCCGTAAACGTTTCGGGCAAAACTTCCTGAACGATCAGTACATTATCGACAGCATTGTCTCCGCTATTCACCCGCAGAAGGGAGAAGCTATCGTGGAGATTGGTCCCGGCCTTGGCGCCTTAACGGAGCCCGTCGGCGAACGTCTCGATGCATTGACCGTTGTTGAGCTGGACCGCGACCTGGCCGCGCGTTTGCAGACCCATCCGTTCCTCGGCCCTAAGCTGACCATCTATCAGCAAGATGCGATGACCTTTGATTTCTCCGCTCTGGCGCAGGAGAAAGGTCAGCCGCTGCGAGTGTTCGGCAATCTGCCTTACAATATCTCCACGCCGCTGATGTTCCACCTTTTCAGCTATACTGGTTCGATTAAAGACATGCACTTCATGCTGCAGAAAGAAGTGGTTAACCGTTTAGTTGCCGGACCAGGCAGCAAAGCCTATGGTCGTCTGAGCGTGATGGCGCAATATTACTGCCAGGTTATTCCGGTGCTGGAAGTGCCACCTGAATCCTTTACCCCACCACCTAAAGTGGATTCCGCCGTGGTACGTTTGATGCCTTATGCACAGCCACCGCATCCGGTCAGCGATATTCGTCTGCTGAGCCGTATTACCACGGAAGCGTTCGGTAAACGTCGTAAAACTCTGCGTAACAGTCTCGCACATATGTTTGCGGCCGGTGCGCTGGATCAACTCGATATTGATGCCTCGCTGCGTGCAGAAAATGTCACCGTGGCGCAGTATTGTCAACTGGCCAACTGGCTGGGTAACCATCAGGCTGAAACGCCGGAGAGCTGAGTGTATGAGTGAATTGGCCCGCGTCTGTGTCCATGTATTGAGCCAATATGTGGAATCGCAATCCTTGCCCGACGAGGATCGCTACGTGTTTGCCTACACCATCACCATTCGCAATCTGGGGCGTAACAGCGTGCAGTTGCAGAGCCGCTACTGGCTAATCACCAATGGCAACGGTCGCGAGACGGAAGTACAAGGTGAAGGCGTGGTAGGCGAGCAACCGCACATTGCTGCTGGCGGAGAGTTCCAATACACCAGCGGTGCGGTGCTTGAAACACCAATGGGCACCATGCAAGGTCACTATGTGATGATCGACGAAGAAGGCGAAGAGTTCCACGTCGAGATTCCGGTGTTCCGACTCGCAATACAAACCCACATTCATTAATCCTCCTCCGCCCGGCCAGTCCGGGCGGCGCGTTTTGATCGGACTGACGTAATGAGCACATACCTGATTGGCGATATCCACGGCTGTTATGACGAATTACGTGCGCTGTTGGCGCGCGTTGATTTCGATCCACAGCAAGATGAGCTGTGGCTAACGGGCGACTTAGTCGCGCGCGGACCGGGTTCGCTGGACGTCTTACGCTACGTGAAATCGCTGGGAGATTGCGTGCGCCTGGTGCTGGGCAATCACGATCTGCACCTGCTGGCTGTTTATGCGGGCATCAGCCGTAACAAGCCGAAAGATCGCCTGACGCCGTTGTTAGAGGCTGCCGATGCGGATGAACTGATTAACTGGTTGCGTCGCCAGCCGCTGCTGCAGGTTGACGAAGAAAAGAAGCTATTGATGGCGCATGCGGGCATCACGCCGCAATGGGATCTCGATACCGCGAAACTGTGCGCGGCTGAAGTGGAAGCGGTGCTTTCCAGCGATACCTACCCCCTGTTCCTGGATGCAATGTATGGCGACATGCCAAACAACTGGACACCGGAAATGACGGGTCTGGCACGCCTGCGATTCAGCACCAATGCGCTGACACGCATGCGCTTCTGTTTCCCCAACGGTCAGCTGGATATGATCTGTAAAGAAGCGCCGAACTCTGCCCCACCGCCACTCAAACCCTGGTTCAATGTTCCCGGCAAGATTGGCAGTGAATATACGCAAATTTTTGGTCACTGGGCTTCACTGGAAGGTAAAGGCACGCCAAGCCATGTGATTGGCCTCGATACCGGTTGCTGCTGGGGCGGCACGCTGACCTTGTTGCATTGGGAAACCATGCAGTATCACGTGCAGCAATCGAATCGCGTGCAGGCGATGGCAGAAAGCGCAGTCAGCGCACATCCACCACTCAGTGACGCGCAGTAAGTAAAAAGCCCCGCCAGTTGAGCGGGGCTTTTTATCGGTCGCCATAAATGGCGCCCCTACGATGACGCTGCACGACCTTCGTAGGGTGCGCATCAAGGCAGACGCAGCACGGCCTTTGTAGGGTGCGCATTGATGCGCACCAGGCAAAATTAGCGGCGGCGGTCCAGAATCTCAAAGCAGTAGCTGTGTGAATTCTGCGCATCCGCATCGTGGAATTCACTAAATGTAGACTGCCACTCATCCGGCTCGTAATCCGGGAATTGGGTATCGCCTTCTACTTCCGCATCAATATGGGTCAGATACAGACGATCCGCACGTGCCAGCATCTGTTCATAAATGCGGCCGCCACCGATCACCATTATCTCCTCGACGTCGCCGGCAGCTTTAACCGCCTCATCCAGTGAAGTGACCCAAGTGACGCCTTCATGCGTCCCCGGCTGGCTGCTGACCACAATATTCAGACGACCCGGTAATGGGCGTCCAATGGATTCAAAGGTCAGGCGACCCATAATCACCGGCTTATTCAGCGTATGACGTTTAAACCACGCCAAATCTGCTGGCAGGTTCCATGGCATGGCGTTTTCCATACCAATAATGCGATCGGCTGCCAGTGCCGCGATGAGACTAATCATGTTAAAAGACCTACAGGAAAAAAATTGGCGCCATCATACGTAAAGGCGAAAGTTTCGTCGATAGGCCGACCCCGCTATTTGCGTAAAGCTCCTATGCCACCGCATTTTTGTTATTGGACAGAGTTTTACACCGAGTTTCGCAGCATATCTGGGAAGAGGCGCCAGAATAGTTCGGCGAAGCGGCACAATTCAGGGTGAAAACAGGGATTGATGGGATGGAGTGTAAAGAAAATCGCACTCTATGCGACAAAGAAAAACGGCTCCCGCAGGAGCCGTTAAAACCACGATTAGAAGTCGTAGCGCACACGCACCAGGTTCATGTTACCCAGTGATTTATCGGTGCTGGAGGTAATCACATATTCGTAATCAATCTGGAAGCCGTAGTCCAGCTTGGTGCTGATACCTACGCCGTTATCGATACGCTTGTAGTTACGTCCGTTGACGAATTCCAGACGGTCGCCCATGAAGTATGGCTGGATAGATTTAACCGCATACTGGCCGATTGGGAACTTGTAACCCGCGAAGTATTCCACGCCCCACGCATCATCCGCGAAGTAGTTGTTCACGGTGTTACGTTTGGTTGGTGAGAAGTTCTGATACCAGCCGCCGCCTGCAGACAGCGTCCAGTTATCTGGCGTCCAGCTCAGCGCGGTACCATAGATGTTCTGGTCGTAATCTTTGCTTTCGCCAGTGCCTGGGTTGTGGATATCAGCGCGCGTGTAGTTCCACGCGGTGCCCCATGCCAGATCTTTGGTGATGTGATAGTTCACGCCCAGTGAGCCGCCGCCTTTACGCTTGTAGCGTAGGCCGTTACCTGGCAGGTAGTTGTTATCTTCAAACAGGTATGACGCATAAACATCTACATCGCCGAAGGTGTTTTTGTACTTCAGCATCTTACGTGAGCGATAAGAACCGTCGTAGTCGCCGTTGATACCGTTGCCTGGTGCCTGGGCCAGCATGTCGTAGTCCCAGATATCGGTCTTCGCGCCAACCACATCATAGTAAATACTGTTCTGCTGACCAAAGGTCAGCTGACCCCAGGTTTTGCTTTTCAGACCGGTATACAGCTGACGACGCGTGGTGTTGTGAGCGCCATCTGCATAGTGGTTATCCCAGCCCCACCATGCCGGGAAGTTCACACCCAGCTCGTAGTAGCTGACCCAGCTGATGTCATCAAACAGGTAGTAATCAGCAGAGAAACGGAAACGTGAACCGCCATCAAAGCCATTACGCTTGTAAGACTTGTCGTTCACACCCGCCTGATGCTGGAACTGTGGACGAATACTGCCGCCCACTTTGAAATCAAGACGGCTGAGTGGATCGCCCGCCTGCGGATCCTGCTTGAGCAGGGTAATTTCCGCCTGGCTGGCGAGAGGAGCAGCAACTAACAATGCAGCCACTGCACTGAGGGTGAAAGCACGCATTTTCATTTTTTATATCCCAGTTAAGGTGAGCGCTCTATTAGTGAGCGTGCGAAATAGTACGGTGCGCTGCCCGGGATCTTATTTATAAATTTGTGCGAATAATCCGAGGTGTAACCGGTATCGCATCAACTGATAAAAACTATGTCAAATCAATAGATTTTTAACACATAACGATATTCAACCAGGGGAAAACAGGCGAAAAAAAACGGCCCTTTTAGGGCCGTTTTATTCAGGTCAATCGCGGGATTAACCTTTGATTTGCGCGTGCATTTCCTGCACAGAAATCACTTTCTCGGTTGGGTCAGCGTTCAGCGCCATGGCTGTAGCGAATCCACCGTTCAACGTGGTGTCATAGTGCACCTTATATTGCAGCGCACTGCGGCGAATCAGTTTTGAATCTTCAATCGCCTGACGTCCTGCGGTGGTGTTCACGATGTAGGTGTATTCACCGTTCTTCAGGCGGTCCTGGATATGTGGACGGCCTTCATGCACCTTGTTCACCAGACGTGGGTTGATACCCGCTTCGCCCAGCACCACGGCGGTACCGTGCGTGGCATCTAACTCGAAGCCAAACTTCTGCAACTTAGCGGCCAGGTCAACAATACGCTTCTTATCACCTTCGCGCACTGACAGCAGGGCACGACCGGTTTTCTTCATATTGCTCTGCGCACCCAGCATCGCTTTGGCGAAGGCTTCAGCGAAGGTACGACCAACGCCCATTACCTCACCAGTAGAGCGCATCTCTGGGCCAAGGATAGGGTCAACACCCTGGAACTTGTTGAACGGCAGTACCACTTCTTTAACAGAGTAGTAAGGTGGAATCACCTCTTCCGTTACGCCCTGCTCGGCCAGCGTTTTGCCTGCCATCACGCGTGCGGCCACTTTCGCCAGCGGTACACCCGTGGCTTTTGACACAAACGGCACGGTACGCGCGGCACGTGGGTTCACCTCAATCAGGTAAACTTCGTTGTCTTTCACCGCAAACTGCACGTTCATCAGACCGCGCACGTTCAGCTCAAAGGCCAGTTTCTCCACCTGCTGACGCATGACGTTCTGAATATCAGTGCTTAAGGTGTAAGCCGGCAGTGAACAGGCAGAGTCACCAGAGTGAACACCCGCTTGTTCGATGTGCTCCATGATGCCGCCAATCAGCACGCGCTCACCGTCGCAAATTGCGTCAACGTCGACTTCCACCGCATCATCCAGGAAGCGGTCCAGCAGTACCGGCGCATCGTTAGACACAGAGACGGCGGTCTGGAAGTAACGCTTCAGGTCGATTTCATCGTAAACGATTTCCATCGCGCGGCCGCCCAATACATAGGAAGGACGTACCACCAGCGGATAGCCGATTCCTGCTGCTTTCTCTACCGCTTGTTCCAGGGTGGCAACGGTGGCGTTAGCCGGTTGCTTCAGGCTCAGGCGATCAACCGCCTGCTGGAAACGCTCACGGTCTTCGGCACGGTCAATTGCATCCGGGCTGGTGCCAATCACTGGCACGCCGGCTGCTTCCAGCGCACGCGCCAGCTTCAGTGGCGTCTGACCACCGTACTGCACGATCACGCCTTTTGGCTTCTCGATACGCACGATTTCCAGCACGTCTTCCAGCGTCACCGGCTCGAAGTACAGACGGTCTGAAGTGTCATAGTCCGTCGATACGGTTTCCGGGTTACAGTTCACCATAATGGTTTCGTAACCGTCTTCGCGCAGCGCCAGCGCCGCATGTACGCAGCAGTAGTCGAACTCGATACCCTGGCCGATACGGTTTGGACCGCCACCCAGAATCATGATTTTGTCACGATCCTGGTTTGGATTGGCTTCACACTCTTCTTCATAGGTTGAGTACATGTACGCGGTATCGGTTGAGAATTCCGCCGCACAGGTATCCACGCGTTTGTAAACCGGATGCAGGTTGAACTGCTGACGCAGTTTGCGGATTTCGCTCTCAGCGACGCCCGCCAGGTTTGCCAGACGCACGTCAGCAAAGCCTTTGCGCTTCAGAGCACGCAGGAAATCAGCGTTCAGTGAGTTCACACCTTCACGGGCAACCTGCTCTTCCAGACGCACCAGCTCTTCGATTTGCACCAGGAACCAGCGGTCAATGTTGGTCAGGTTGAACACGCCATCCACAGACATACCCGCACGGAATGCATCCGCGATGTACCAGATGCGGTCAGAACCGGCATCTTTCAGCTCGCGGCGGATACGGGTCAAGGCTTCTGCGTCATCCAGATCTACTTTCGGGTCGAAACCGTTCGCACCGACTTCCAGACCACGCAGTGCTTTCTGCATTGACTCCTGGAAAGTACGGCCAATCGCCATCACTTCACCCACCGACTTCATCTGCGTGGTCAGACGGTCATTCGCGCCCGCAAATTTCTCGAAGTTGAAGCGAGGAATCTTGGTAACAACATAATCGATTGAAGGCTCGAACGACGCTGGGGTACGACCACCCGTGATATCGTTCATCAGCTCGTCGAGCGTGAAGCCTACCGCCAGTTTCGCCGCCACTTTCGCAATCGGGAAGCCGGTGGCTTTAGACGCCAGCGCTGATGAGCGTGAAACACGCGGGTTCATCTCGATAACAATCAGGCGACCATCTTTCGGGTTCACCGAGAACTGCACGTTTGAACCACCGGTTTCCACACCGATTTCACGCAGTACCGCCAGCGAGGCGTTACGCATGATTTGGTACTCTTTGTCCGTCAGGGTTTGTGCTGGCGCCACGGTGATGGAGTCACCGGTGTGGATACCCATCGCAT